>CAYTDY010000316.1:0-2310 GCA_964436665.1 uncultured Desulfobacteraceae bacterium | reverse complement strand
CCTTCACGAGCTTCAGACATTTTTTCTCAACTAATCTCCATACTTCATTTGAATGACGGATGTGTAGTTGTGAAAATGTTCGCAGTTTGTCTTCAATTTCCTTGGCGGGTAAATGTAAAACACAATCATATATTGCTGGATACTTTTCAATAAAGGAATCTTCGGAAAGACCCTTAACATCAAGTGCAAATCGAGTATAATTTTCAGCATTAGTACGCATATCTCCTTCTTTCAATGAATCAATAAAAATATCCGTCATGTATCTTTCCGGAATATCATAATCCGATAGACCCGCAATTTCAGTTGCAAAACGTCTATCCACGCATTGAGGGCATGTACCACAATGCTGCTGCATGGTTGTCAAATTCACAGTGTGAAAACAAGAACATGTTTCTTGAATCAGCTCGGCACATCCAAATTTAGCAATAACCTTAACAACATCAGCTTTTGTAAGATTCCAGAGCGGATTTTCAATTATAAGTGGTACACCCGTGACTTCCCCTACTAGTTGCTGAAAAAGATAAAGAAATTTTGGATGTGTGGAGCGAGTGAGAAATCCACCTCGTGTTGCATCAGTATGAGGTAAATTAGTTGTAGTTATACCATTATCGCACATACGCAATATTTCAAGACCGGCCTGTTTGGCACATACAGTTGCAAGTGAAAGAAAAAGGAAAGACCTACAACGCTGTGTTCTTTCTATGGGTTTCCAACCTTTACAATGCGCCCACATTCCAATCCAAGGGAAACTCCACTCAGGAATTTTCTCTCTTAGTCCTTCTACCACTCTGTTCTGCCAACTCTTTCTTTTTGGTGCAGACCATTGACCAACTAAGACCGGACGGAGGCCATCTTCTTTGACAGATTGAATTACACCAGCCAAAGAATCAAGTCCCCCTGAAATAGTCAAAATACTATCCGCGTCAGGTGCTTCAGGCAAACCATGAGTCCTAAAATCAAGCATTTGCTGTCCAGATGAGAGCACTCCTTCAATGAAATTAAATTCGTATTGATCATCTGACAAGAATGATAGACACTCTATTAATTTCTCCAAGATTCTATTCTGATTCCAAAAATCTGGATTTTGAACTGGTATGACAAAAGAAAATCTTCTGACCCATTTCCCAGCATAAACATCCAAAGCACTGCCTCGACCTATAGCTCCATCTGCACCATAAATGAATGCAGCAATTCTAAGGAAATCCTCAAGCTTGCTATCAAGATTTTGAAACAGCTTATGGGAAAGTTCATTAATACTCGCTTTTAAATTTCCTTTAGGACCTGATAGATCTAATTTAGTAACCTGTTCAAAATCTGTGGGATCTCCGGGCGCCCCATCACAGAGAATAAGAGCCTTATTCATGATTGGGACTCCTCCCTTGTCAATTCCATGCGTAATTTCTTTAGGGCAAATGCTGTAAAAGGGCGAACATCGTTCTCTGAAATTTCACCTTTCTTTTCCCAATTGTGTTTACTATACCAGCCACCGGAGAACCCTTCGACAATTTTGGAAGATTGCCAACAATAATTATGTAACGATTGAGTAAAGGCTGAAGCTGAAGCTATACTATCTATGGTCTTATTAGGTCCAATATGATTAGATAATTCTTTCTGAACAAAGTAATTGATATAACAACTCAAAAGGTTTGCGTAAAATTTCCTGGATAGATTTCCAAAACCTGTTTTTGTAGAATATTCTCGACATGCGGACTGAATATCAATTAATCGCGTTCCAAAAAGTGTTCTTGATTTTTCGGTTATTGTCTCTGTGAGTGTCTGTCTTAATGCATGCTCAGCCATGTCTGAAAAGACTGAGGGTCCACCGCGCTTTCGAATCTCCTTAGAAACAAAATCAGCCACTCGACTTACAAACTGAACAGCGAGGGTGTCAGCGGGGACATCTATTCCTATTGAGCTCAACATGTCTGAGAAATTGTCACTACGCGAAAACCAAGCAACTCTGGTCAAAAGCCAGTGGCAGTAATTTATGATAGGACCATCCGCTAACTGATCTATCTTTTCCTTAGTCTCCTTAACTATAATTTCTGCAATAGTGGCAGCATCTCCTTCATCTGTGTCAAGTAAGGCCATCAGCCCTTTAAAGCCAACAGTCTTTGGAAGTCGACCAAGCCGTCGATGACCCATATTAATTCTCCTCGCAAATTAAAAAGTTAATTATGCCTGGCCCCATTCACTGGCTGCCAGAAGTTCACCTCATCAATACCTGGCTGCTGGGAGAGGAATGCAAACCAATCATTATCCATGACGCCGATAAATGCCTTCATATTATATTCTTCATAACGCTCTATG
>CAYTDY010000315.1:0-2701 GCA_964436665.1 uncultured Desulfobacteraceae bacterium | reverse complement strand
GCAGGTGAACGCGCAGCGCAGGCGCTTGCGCCGCGTGCGCAGATTTTTTGGATTAAGAATATAGATATTATTAATATCTGCGTGTATCTGCGAAAATCTGCGTCCCATTTAACTTGAAAGCTCACCCCAAAAGGTGGGGGCATGCCCTTGACATTGGACAGAATTGAGAAATTCGGTTGAAGATTTCCTCTTAAAGAAATTTGCAAAATATGAGGTAAAATATTATAAGCCTTCACATGCTGCCTGTCCCGTGAGGGTTTTCTTTAGCCCTTGATTTCAAAACGAAAAGAAGGAGACGTTGTTGACTAGCTTGAATAACTCTCATGGAAAAACCGAGAATCACGTCTACACGCTTGACAGAATAGAAGGCGGTTGAAGGTTTCTTGACGGCCTTCATTCTTTGTTAAGGCTGGTGGCTGGGGGAATACATGCTGATTTGGGGCTTGAGCTGCTCTATTCTGAGCAGAAAGATAAGTTGTGCTGAGAGTGGCCGCCAACGACGGTATTTTGGTGCACTAATGCTCAGGATATAGGCGAGCGCAGGTGAGAATCGATTCGGACGTAATACAATAGCGGCATTTCCTTCCAAATAAGCTGAATGATCTGTATGTGCAGACCATGCATATTTTGTACTTAACTACAAAAATTACTATGATATAATTGCATTCCATGATTGATATTGCAAGGATAATTGAGAAAAAACTCATCCCTCAAGACATCCTTTCTTCTATCCTACCGTGGATAGATCAACGGGAGTGTATTTTGATAGTAGGCTCAAAGCAGGTTGGGAAGACCTCCCTCCTATATCTTCTTGTACAGCACCTCTTTCAGCAAAAGGTACTTTCAGACGAAAATCTATGCTTCCTTGATCTTGAAGATCCTGCCGATCTTGAGCTGGCCAGTTTAAGCCCTGAAGATCTCCTCAGGGCCCTGAAATTGAGAGGCAAGAAATGGGACAGCAGAAGATCCATCTATATTATCCTTGACGAGGTTCACCTGTTAGAAAATCCCGCACGCCTCATCAAGCTTTTAGTTGATCATTATCCGCAAGTATCTTTGCTTGCCACTGGCTCCTCATCAACAGCCGTGAGGCAGAAGTTCTCAGATGCCCTTCCCGGGCGTAAGCAAGAGTTCTTCCTCCCTCCTTTAAATTTTGGAGAGTACCTCGAGTTTGTGGCGAAAAAGGATCTAAGAAGGTTTCTTTTTTCAATAGAGGATATATTTCATAAGGACACTGATCTTCCCTCACCGCAACTTGCAAAAACTCTCCTCTATGATATCCACGGAGATCTTGACGAATACATGATTTACGGGGGGTATCCTGGCGTGGCCTTAACCAGGGATGCGATTATGAAGAGGAGGCGTCTTGGAGCCATCTTCAACGATTATGTGCGTAAAGACCTGGGAACACTTTTTTCTATTGAACACCTAAATGAATTTACCCGTCTGGTGAAACTCCTGGCGACTCAGATAGGCGGACTTTTGACCTATGCCCATATGGCCTCAGCCTTGGGCCTTAATCAGAGGACGGTGAGCTGTTATCTGGATATTCTGGAAGCAACATTCATCTTAGCACGGCTCTTCCCCTATAGGGCAAACATCAGAAAGAGGTTGATCAAAACCCCGAAGATCTATTTTTATGATAATGGTATTCGCAACATGGCCTTAGGTGATTTTAGCCCTTATCACAATCGTCCGGATCAGGGCATCCTAGCAGAAAACATGATTTTTGCTTATCTCATAAGTAAAATAGAAGCTCCAGAGGCCTTTGGGCTATGTTTCTGGAGGACGTCTGCCGGGGGCGAAGTAGATTTTATTTGGAACGATATTTTAATAGAGGTCAAAAGTGGGGATTTTACTGTTAATCGCCCCCGCGCTCTTCTATCCTGTACAGTAGATACCGGTATAAAAAAGGCCCTTATTTTGAACAGAAGCCGAATGGATCGCCTGAAGGACAAGGAACAGGAGACAATCTTTTTTCCGTACGGTCTTTTGAAATAAATCATTATAGTTTACAGTTTATGAATAGAAGGAGGAAGGGGAGAAAAAGGAGGGGTGAGAATCTTTGAAGACTGTAACCCAGATAACTGAAGAGACCTTTGAACAGGTTCTGAATGTTTTGAAAAGATCACCGGTGATTGATCTTCAGGAGGTGTCCTTCATAGACCCTTATGGGATGGTGGGGCTTCTTGAGATTGGAGATATTTACAAACCAGAATTTGATCCAAAACTCCTCTACCTGCCCAAATCTGAAGAAGTCCTCAAATACCTTGAAAGAATGGATTTCTTTGAGATTGCTCCGAGATATTTCGAGCTTGAGCCCAGTAAACCGCAAATATCAGAGAAATATTTGAGAAGTTCTTATTCTGATGTTTTGCTGGAAATTACGCCAATAGAGAAATCAGATGACATTCATTTTATAGTAGGAAAGGTGAAAGACCGCGCCCATTCAATACTTACGAGGCATCTAAAATATGATGAACGGGGAATAAATGGCTTTATAGTCTCCCTTTCGGAGGTATGTCAGAATATTCTAGAACATAGTGAAAGTAAAGGATTTGTAGGGATACAGAAATATCATTTTCAAAATATGGAAAAAAATGTGGTCAAGATTGCTGTCATGGATACTGGCATAGGGTTCAGAAAATCTTTATCAGAAAGATTTTCACTAAGAAGCGATCTTCATTCCATAGAAGAGGCA
>CAYTDY010000314.1:0-2722 GCA_964436665.1 uncultured Desulfobacteraceae bacterium | reverse complement strand
TTTCAAATTGGGAGTTTTGTTCAGGGGAGATGTATAACCTTTTTTCACCTAACTGCCCTTCTACGAATATACGGCCCCAGCCCTACCTTGCCCAAATATGAGCGCCTCACCCCCATCTATCCAATTTCCGGCTAAAAGGGAGGACTACCACATGATGCGTCAACTTTACCCTTTACACACAAGGCGAAATCCCCTATATTCTGGCTCTAAAAAAGGGGCTTCTTATCACAGAGGCAAAAGCCAAAGCTGTTGGTCGTGGTCTTGAACCTCTGTACGCTAGTGATATAGCAGATACCATCTGGTTCATGATAAATCGCCCACCCAATGTCAATATCGCAGATGTTGTTATTTTTCCATCAGCATAGGCCAGTAGTATGGTTTTTAGTCGTAGCGAGTGAGATTCTCTATCAGAGAAGTGCAGATTTATAAACTGGTCAACTTGAACCTGAAACATACTGAAATTTTGAATGATGCACAGATATGATAGAGAACTGGTATCAGTTATCGGTGACTCTGTTTTCTGAGTTCTGTGTCGCTTGGATAAGTCGCCAAATATGTGCCCCTAAGGTATCTGCTTGTCGATAGAGATCTATTCTTTCAAGTAGATCTAAAGTGCTCTGGACCTCACGAAGTGATCCTAATGCAACAGTGTAGAAACGTGCTTTATCACGCTTTTGCCTTCTTCCAGTACCTTCACCCAAGTTCAAAACAACCCTGAGTGCTGCTCGCTCCATTTGATTTTTCAGATAGTATTTCGCCTTAATTTTTGTTGTTGCTCTATATAGCTCTTTTGCCAAATTGTAGGTTCTAAAATTTTCAAGCATAATTCTTCTCCTTTGAAAAGCTCCTCTCACCCGAGTGGGAGGAGCTTTTCAAAGGAGACGGTATGAAAGACCTTAACTCCAACGAAACTGCAAGATAGGAATTTTTTGATGGAATTAAAGATAAGTGCACCTAAAACAGAGGGTTCGATAGGATGGAACTTTAACCATTCTAACAACCGGTTTATGGGAGATGCACTTATGGCAAAGTATAACATTGGAATTGATTATCACAAAAAGTTTTCTTATCTAATTGTAAAAAACAAAGATGGAAAAGTATTGCGTTCTGGTCAAGTAACTAATTCTAAAAAAACAGTTTTTGACTTTTTAGAACCATTTAAAACAGATTCATCTGCTGTTTTAGAATCTTGTAGAAATTGGTGTGTAATGCATGACTGGCTTGAAGAAATTGTTGATGATGTCATTTTAGCGAATCCAATTAAAGTAAAAGTAATAGCAGAAGCAAAGATCAAAACAGATAAAATTGATGCAACTGTTTTAGCAGATTTACTCAGAGCAAATCTAATTCCCCCGGCCTATATTGCTAAAAGACCTGTGAGAGACATGAGAAACCTTTTACGTGAGAGGATCTTCTTTGTTCGACTTAGAACAATGACAAAAAATAGGATCACTACAATTTTTGATCGCTATCCAGAAGAGGTAAGAAAAGAGAAAGCCAAGACAGATCTTTTTAACCAGATTTCCCCGATTTTCCGCTCTCCCGTCAAGATCAAGCTCCTGATTCACTGTCATATCATCCTCGCCCTTCCTGCACTCATCCCACCTTTTCAGCCACATAGTTCCACAACATCATGAGGTCGTTTTGTGTTTGACACACAATGGCGAATCCCATATAGTCAGAGTTCGAAAAACCAAGTTCTTATCCAAAAAAATCTAAAAATAAGGAGATTCTGTGTATGCCCTTTACAGAATACATTGAGGGTGTAAATGACGAGTATGCTAAACTAGGATTCGCCCCGTATCACTGGATTAAAAACATCACAGCGCCATGGTCACCCTTTAGTAAAAAGCTCCGCGATTGCCGGGTGGCCCTGGTCAGCGGGGGCGGCATTTCTCTTAAATCTCAGGAACGTTACAAGCCGATGAGTCTCAATGATATTTCCTACCGTGAGATACCGGGAGATACAAAACCAGGAGATCTGGTTGTAAGCTCCGCCTACATCAGGCACGAAGATACGGACAAGGATCCCAATAATTTGTTCCCAATTGAACTTCTGAGGAAGATGGCGAGGGACGGGTATATCGGAGATGTATCCCCAGCGAATTTCATCTGCGGTGTTGGGCGTGTCTTTGAGCCCGAACTTACCACGTTCATTAACGGGGTAATTCCGGAGATAGTGGGTAAACTAAAAGAGGCCAAGGCGGATATTGTGCTGTGTTGTGGCGGGTGACCGCTGGAACACCAAACAGTTAGTTTGGTAGCCAGAAGAGCGGAAGAGGAAGGCCTAAACACCATAGTGGCGGGTTCAGCTTATGATATCCTTGAGTGTGTAAAGCCTCCTAGAGCCGTATTCACTGATTTTCCAATGGGGCATCCTTTCGGAAGGAACGATGAGCAACAGCATATATCAATTATTAAGGATGCCTTTAGGGTATTGGAGCAGGCCCATGATCCCGGCACTTTGGTAGTGCTCCCTTACTATTGGGGAGAACCATGGGAGTGGATACCTGGAAAGGTGGTGGAAGATTCCGGCTTTGAAAATATTCTTAGTGATGAGGGAAAAGAAATTGATGAATAAGTTATTGACGTAGGTGGCTATTGCATGGCCTCTGACAGGTAACAGTTGGTTAGCTAATATTTTGAGAGCATTGTTAACACCTTGGGTTATGGGAAATTAAGGCCAGACCGCCACCCAGAGTAACAGGGCCGTTAAAAATCC
>CAYTDY010000313.1:0-2734 GCA_964436665.1 uncultured Desulfobacteraceae bacterium | reverse complement strand
ATCTTGTATATTGTATCAATTAGATCTCTCAATAACAAATGTAAAGCGTAAAGCGTGCCGCCCTATTCCTTTCCCCCAAAAAAAGAAAGGATCACGACAGCGAATCCTATGCACACAGAGATGAGTAAGACATCGTGAAAGGCAGGAGGAATGGAAAGACTGATTACGGCTTCCTGTCCCATCCCTTTCTTGACCAATTCTGCCTGGTATACAGCCCTTCTTGCTGCAAACAGGGTGCCGGCAAGGGCCATGCCCAATGAGATACCAACCTGCCGCAAAGTGGCGATCAGGGCAGATGCAGTGCCGAGGCGATCCCGTGGCGTAGCGCCCATGATAGTGCTGTTGTTGGGAGGTTGAAACGTACCAATACCCACTCCCAATTAATAGGGGACGCTCGTGCCGAACGTGCATAAGTCACAAATTGTTTTTCTGATGTGTTTCCTTTATAAAGCGGGGCGGCCCTTAAATTTCTAAAAAACTGTAGGTCAGGGATTGAATCTTAGGGGAGGACTTAGGTTCTAAAGGCACTTATGAATTGGGGGCATATCATAAACCTTGAATTTTCCTTCATGTGAATGATGTGGCCCTGAAATAGTCAGCAGGCCAGCCCGCCAGAGGCGGGTAAACCCTGGATCTATTGACAATCGCCTTAGTGGTCAGTTTCATATGTTCTGGGAAGTTGAGGGATAGGATTAATGGGTAAGTATAATAATTTAAAAATCTTAAGAAAGACAAAAGCAAGGACTCATCACATTTGCCAGAAATGTGGCCGGGAAATATTACCGACCGAAAGTTATTACAGAGAACATATTGAGGACAAATTCCTTCACAGCTTACATGCTAAGAAATTTTGCTCATCTTGTTACGAAAAATACGGAGACAATTTACTGTCATTGAAATAAGTGTCAAGCTATATATCAAAATCGGTCTGATGAACGTAGATACAGGAACTCGGATTTAGTGATGACGAAATGGAAGGACTGATAGATAGAACCCAAATACACAATTACCTCAAACAAAAACAGGTTGCCTAAGCAAAACCTATTCGAGGTGAATCATGCCAGAACCTCAAAGCTTTCTTATCACGGACCTAATAAATGATGTAAAACGCGGCTATATCAAGATACCCCAATTCCAGAGAGACTTTATCTGGTCAAAAGAAAAAGCTGCCAGCCTTATGGATAGCATTCTAAAAGGCTATCCTATAGGAACCATGATCCTCTGGAAAACAAAAGAGACTCCGCGTGCCATTAGAAACCTTGGCGGCGTGGATCTGCCAGAAACTCCTTCCGGTGACTTTATTCAATACGTCCTGGATGGACAACAAAGAATGACAAGCATTTTCGCAACCTTAAGCGGTGCAAAGGTTAGAAGAGAATATAGGATCGAGGATTTTTCCGAGATCTACATTAATCTTGAAGCTGCTGATGATGAGGAAATAGTCATTTCGGGAAGGGACGGCATAGACGAAAAGTCAATAATCAAGCTGACCTCACTCCTCTATGGAGGATTACAATACTTGGCAAGTTTTTCAGAGAAATACCTTCAGCGATTGGAGCAATTCAAAAGGAACATAGAAACCTACCAAATACCTTCTATTCCTATCAGAGAAGTCCCGATTGATGTTGCAACAGAGATTTTTACCCGGATTAATGAAGGTGGAAAGCCTCTGAGTGTTTTCGAGATAATGGTAGCCAAGACCTTTGATGTCGAGCGAGATTTTGACCTGGCAGAATCCTATGATGCGCTAATAAATGAGTTGGATAGGGTTGATTATGAAACCATATCCGAGGCAACTGTCCTAAGAACAGTCTCCGTTATCCTTAAGAAAGAATGCTCCAAAAAGGCCATCCTGAACCTACATAAATTTGATTTCATTGATATCTGGCCAAAGGCTGTAGACGCCATAGAGAGAGCCGTTGATTATTTGCGGAACTATTTCAAGATCCCAGTATCAAAGCTATTGCCCTATAATGATTTGATTGTTCTTTATGCATACTTTTTTTACCATCATAATGAGCGCCCTCTTGGAGACAAAGAAAAGTATCTACAAGATTTATTTTGGCGTATATCATTAACGGAAAGATATTCAGCCGGTACGGAAGCGAAGATCGCCCAAGATATCAAAAGAGTGGATATAATCCTGGAGGATACACTCCCTGATTATAATTTTTCTCCCTATTCGAAACTAACTCCTGAAGGGATCGAACAAAACGGCGTTTTCAGTGTTGGTAGAAGCTATATTAAAGCGATCCTCTGCATCCTTGCAGAGCAGCAGCCCAAATCTTTTGCAGACAATTCTATCGTCACAATCAGTAACGATTGGTTAAAACAGGCCAATAGCAGGAATTACCATCACTTTTTCCCTAAATCGTATATGAAGAAGGAAGGCGTAGAAGATACCAAAATCAATCATATCGCCAATATCACGATAGTTGATGCCTATTTGAACAAAAGAGTCATAGGCTCTAAAAGCCCAAGCAAATACATTCAGATGTTCAAGCGAAACACGATGCTTGATGACACAATGAAAAGCCATTTAATAGATATCGAAACATTTGGTATCTTAAATGATGATTATGACACCTTTTTTGCACAAAGGATCAAGGCAATAAGTGACACCCTTAAGGGCAAAATAATAATCCAAACTAACGATCGAATTGATGAGTTGCTTTCAACATCTGATCCAGATGCAATCAACGCTCTTATCGCCAACATAAAAAAACCGAAGAGG
>CAYTDY010000312.1:0-2766 GCA_964436665.1 uncultured Desulfobacteraceae bacterium | reverse complement strand
CTCCAGCAGTGGAGAAACCGAATCCAGAGATGGCAAGTATTGATCACATCGGCATTGAAGTTGAAAATATAGAGGGACTGATCAATCGATTGAAAGAAAAGGGATTTACTTTTCCTGTCGATTTAACTCAACCCTCGTCTGGGATTAAAATCGCCTTTTGCTTTGGACCTGATAACGTTTATCTAGAACTTATAGAGAGACCCTGACGGACCCGCAGTAATTGTGGTGGCTATGAATTTGGGTCAAACCTAAACTATCGATAGACTGCACACTATCTACCGCGATTCTCGATGAATTGAGGGGTGTGCTGCAGCGCCCAAAATTTGGATTCTCTCCAAACGTATGCCTTCACATTATTGAAGAATTACATGGGGTCTGTAACATCATATCCCCCTCAGTGAGTGTTGATGTCATTCGTTCTGATCCAGATGATAATCGCATCCTGGAGTGTGCGGTAGAAGCCCATGCGCATTTTATTGTTTCAGGTGATCCGCATCTCTTAGATCTTGGAAAATTTAAAAAGATTAGAATCCTCAGTCCGGCTGACTACTTGAATGAATTCGAAGAAAGATAGATTGTAAAGAATTCATTACTCTTAAGATTTCAGATAATCACTGTTTTCTTTATGATACTGACAGCTTCCTCAGGTGTGTCCACGAGGCTCAAGAGATCAAGGTCTGATTTTGATATGGACTTCTCTTTTATCAAGGTTCGTTTTATCCAGTCAATCAGGCCTTTCCAGTAGCTGGAATCTATGAGGATGACAGGGAAGGATTTTATTCGTTTGGTCTGAATCAAGGTGAGGGACTCAAAGAGTTTTTCTAAAAGATATGGATTCTTTGTAGATTTTGATAGCACATGTTGCAAACTCATACTCAAGGATACAGATATCTGTTCAGGTAAGATTTCCGCATGGCAGCTTATAGCAGAAAAATCAGAATGCTTCTCCTCAGGTGGGAGCACCTTTTCAGTCGAGTTACCTGTGGAGAAAGGCGCACAGGAAGGTTCAACGAATTCGTTGTTACGGTAACATATTTACTTGATATTACTTCACCGCTTTTCCTATCCCGAAAAAAAATATATCTCCGCTTTCTCTGCGGCTCTGTGGTGAAAATTTGAATTTTGCTATCTATTTTCGACCTTCTCAGCTCTTCGAAGGTACTTACAAAGAGAAACCATGATTTTTTTCTGTAGCCCTGGGATTGTATCAAGCAGGTATGCGAAGGACCTGCTGTTCACGAGCAAAAGGGTGCCATCTGTTTCAGCGATGACCGTTGCTGTACGTGGTTCGCCATCAATCATGGATATTTCCCCGAAAAAGTCGCCTGAAGACAGGTGGCGGATGACTTTCCCGTCCTTTTTTACCTGGGCTTTACCATCCACGATAAAGACGAATTCTCTGCCTGTTCTGCCCTGCTGAGCTAAGACATTGCCAGCCTTTATCGACACCTGGTCCGCATGTTTACCAATCTCGTTCAGATGGCGTTTGCTAAGATTACTAAATAGAGGCACTTTTTTTAGAAGATCAATCTTCTGTGAACGGCGATGGAGTAACATTTTGTTTCCTCCCTATTAATAATTCTTTTATATGTAGGATAAAGTCACTTTTGTGTCAATTGAAAAGGCATCACAAGATGTAGCATATTGGTTGGCCTATTCAGCAATACCTTCCTTTTTTTAACAACACTCTGAAGAAAATTTTATTATGATAGTGCTGCCAATTCATTTTCAGCTTTCTTCATCCATCCATCAGCACCACATTCTTTAAATATTTCTATTGCCTTAAGCTGGTTTTCCTTGGCTTTTGATTTGTCGCCTTTTCGTTTAAGTAGTTCAGCGAAAAGGGCATAGTCCTTACCCAAATTGAACATCATGCCATTGCGCTTATCCTCTTCAATGGCCTTCTGAATCCAATCCTCCGCTTCAGGCATATGTTGGTCATCGATATTCAATAGAATTTCTCCGATATATCTTCGCATCCGACCATCAAGTAGTTTAATTTTATTCTTTGGCGCATAGCTGTACAATAATTCTAAGTTAATATCCTTTTCATTGTTCATTACCATAGCCCTTGCCAGAGCAATTCTAGTTGTATTGGCATAAGAGGGAAATAATCTATTATGTTCCATCATCCTAATTGCTTTGGCATAATGCTCCTTAGATTTTTGATATTCTCCTCTATAAAAGTAGGTCTCACCCAGACAGGAACTCGCCATAGCACCCAATGTTACCCAATTGCTCCTTTCACAAAAATCACTACCCTTCAAGAGATGTTCCTCTGCCTCATCCAAAAACCCTTTGCCATAATAGGAATAACCGAGGCTAAGGTACGCTTCTGCCTTTGAATATGCATCACCACTTTCTTCGGCTAGCCGTAACCCCTCACGGCTGCCCTGATATCCACGCTCAATCTCTCCCTTAAAACAATAAACAGTCCGAGCAATACAACTTTTGTGCGCTGCTATCCCCCAGATGACATTTGCCTTCACAGTAATATCCAAAGCCTTTTCTAAATGATAGAGGGCTGTTTCAAATTCACAATTGTCAGCAAGAACATGACCCATCCAATGGTTTGCCATCAGTAAAGAAATAAGATCATTTGTCTCTTTTGCGAACTTTATGGCCTCCTTTAGTTGTTTCAAGGCCTGGGGGAAGTCCTCCTCAATGGCGTAACTATGTGTCCCTATTATTGTATATATTTGAGCAATCCTCCTTTTGTAATTAAGCTTAAAAGCCAGCTCAACTATCAGCTCAACAGCCTCTTTT
>CAYTDY010000311.1:0-2781 GCA_964436665.1 uncultured Desulfobacteraceae bacterium | reverse complement strand
GACGCCGGCCTCTCACGCCGGTAACACGGGTTCGAGTCCCGTTGGGACTACCAAGTAATATCAAGGGATTAGCCAATGATGGTTAATCCCTTTTGCTTTATCAAACATAATTCATCAAGACGGCCTCGAGCATGGATGAAGAAAATTGTTGAATAACTTTCGATACGAAGTTTGTTTTTTTCTTGATAGTTCTTTTTAAAAGAACTATATTATCCAATATCGTTCGTTTTAAATGAACAATTAAACATGATGGAAAAAAGAAAACTCAAAGAATTGATTTCAGAGCATACGCATAACGTATTGAAAAGGCACAGCCTTTCGCCAAGATTTATTCCGAACCTACCCGCAATAATCAATAGAAAAGAAATCATAGTCGTATCCGGTGTAAGGAGATGTGGTAAGTCTTCCCTGATGAGGATAATACTACATGATCTGATCAAAAAGAAAAAGATACCAGCGGCCAATGTTTTGTATTTGAATTTTGAAGATGAAAGGTTTGTTGAATTTACCTACAAGGATTTTGATGCTCTTTACGAAAGCTATCTGGAACTTAGCAACCCAAAAGGGAAAAAATATCTTTTTTTTGATGAAATTCAGAACATAACTTATTGGGAAAAATGGATAAACAGGATCTATGAGTTTGAAGAAATAAAAATCTTCATAACAGGATCAAATGCTACCCTCCTCAGTGGAGAAATAGCCACTGCACTCACAGGAAGGAATGTAGCTATTTCATTATTTCCTTTTTCTTTTCGGGAATTCTCAATCATGAATGGAATCTCTGCTGAACCAAAGAACTTGTACAATCGGGAGGGGCGCGTCCAGGCCAAAAGGAATTTTGATACATTTATGGATACTGGGGGATTTCCTGAGGCCGCCATCACAAAAGATAAAACCATCCTTCAGAGCTACTTTAAGGACATCCTGTACAGAGACATTTTGGCAAGATATTCCATTAGAAATATTAAGGAAATGAAAGAGTTGGCCTTATATTTGGCAACCAATATGGGCAACATGTGCAGTTACAGAAACCTGGCGCAGACCATCTCTGTAAACAGTACCAACACAATAAAGAATTTTCTGGAATACCTTGAAAATGCCTATCTTTTCTTCCGCCTTGGCTTGTTTGATTATTCCTTGAAAAAGCAATTATACAACCCTTCAAAGATCTACTGTGTAGATACTGCCCTTGCCCGTTCCATGGCCTTTAAATTCTCTCATGATATAGGTAGGATTTATGAAAATATTGCTTTCCTCGAACTAATGCGCCGGGGGAAAGACATTTACTATTGGAAATCTCCCCACGACTTTGAAGTTGATTTCGTTGTAAAGGAGGGAACCCGAATAACGGAAATTATTCAGGTATGTGCAGATATGTCTAGTAGGCGGACACAAACAAGGGAAGTTCGCAGCGTGCTGGAAGCCGCATCTGAATTCAATCTAAAAAAGGTAGTTATTATAACAGATGATTTCACTGGAGAGATACTTGAACAAGGAGTAGAAATATTTTTCATACCCCTCTGGCAGTGGCTACTCCAGGGATAATTCCATGAAAGTTACATAAACTATCTCTTCCCCAAAGCCTCCCTTATTGCTTTAGATAACTCCTTCATAGTAAAAGGTTTCTGTATAAAACCATTGCAACCTCTCTGTAGTATCTCAGTTGCCTGACCATTTATGCTATAGCCACTAGAAAGAAGTACCTTGATGTTAGGGTTTATCTCCTTTATTCTGTCATAGGTTTCTCCTCCACCCATGACTGGCATGATCATATCAAGGATGACCAGGTCAATCGCAAAGCGCATAGCGCTTGGTCCGCCTGTCCATCCCGGGCCAGTACGGACCGGGGAGGCGGATTCTTTTTCTTCTTGCTCCATTCTCTTTGCTCTATGCCCTTTGCTAATTATGTCAATGGCCTCTTTTCCACCTTCTGCTATTAATACCTTGTAGCCTAAGGTTTTCAGTAACTCCTGGCCAACATCAAGAATCATCTCCTCATCATCTACAAGAAGGACTGTCTCTTTTCCTTGAAGGATTTCAACTCTCCTTTCACTCTCCGCCCTTTGCGCTATGCCCTCTGCTTTTGTTGCAGGTAAATAGATATAGAAGGTAGCTCCATGACCTTTCTTTGATTCCACATCAATGTATCCTCCATGGGCCTTAACTATACCATAGACAGAGGCGAGTCCAAGACCTGTGCCTTTGGCAAGGCCCTTTTTTGTAAAGAATGGATCAAAGATACGATCCAGGGTCTTCTTGTCCATGCCTACACCAGTGTCTCTAACAGTTAGTAGAGCATAGTTTCCAGGCTTTGGTGTATATGGCTTGTCCTTCATATCCTCATGTGTGACATTCATGGTCTTAAGGAAAAGATCTCCTCCCTGAGGCATTGCATCTGCAGCATTTACATAGAGGTTTAATAAAACCTGCTCAATCTGGCCCTGGTCTGCTTTTATTCCAGATAGGTCTTTGTCAAGGTCTTGATGAACT
Source organism: uncultured Desulfobacteraceae bacterium (assembly GCA_964436665.1). GTDB lineage: Bacteria > Desulfobacterota > DSM-4660 > Desulfatiglandales > B25-G16 > CAYTDY01. The sequence continues at coordinate 291 of CAYTDY010000311.1, read as the reverse complement.
GTAATATCCTTTTTGGTTATATCAAAGGTATTGGATGTGTCTTTTACTATTTGGTTAAAACTAATGGGCTTTACCTCATATCTTCCTCCCCTGGCATATCCAAGAAGCTGGCTGGTTAGTTTAGATCCACTTTGAACCATCTTTTCAATGTTTGTTAGTCTTTCATAGTGTGGATGATCGGAGTTAGTGTCTATAAGCATCAAGGAGGCGTTTCCCTGAATACTCATAAGTAGGTTATTGAAGTTTTGGGCTATTCGTCCTGCTAGGGTTGCTATAGATTCCATGGTTTGG
>CAYTDY010000310.1:0-2787 GCA_964436665.1 uncultured Desulfobacteraceae bacterium | reverse complement strand
TATGTTCCAGAAGGACGTGAGGTGTTTGATGAGCTCACAGTGAGAGAAAACTTACTTATGGGAGCCTACTGTAGGCATGACAGGGCTGGAATCAAAAAAGACTTTAAAAAAATCTACACCTATTTCCCAGTCCTCGTGGAAAGAGAGGATCAGCTCGCCGGAACACTCTCAGGTGGTGAACAGCAGATGCTGGCAATAGGGCGGGCCTTAATGAACATGCCTAAACTACTTTTCCTGGATGAGCCATCCTTAGGGCTTTCACCCATCCTGGTTGCACAAATATTTAGCATTATAAAGGCCATAAATGAAGAGGGCGTTACAATACTCCTGGTAGAACAAAATGCACGTATGGCCTTAAAAATTGCCCATATCGGCTTGATATTAGAAAATGGACGCTTCGTCATGAAGGGTAGCGCTCAGGAACTGATGGAAGATAAGGATGTACAAGAATTTTATATGGGGGTTAAGACTGAAGAATCCGCCAAAGGGTATCAACGCTGGAAGAGGAAAAAAAGGTGGAGATAATGTGATGACCGCAAAAACGACACCTCAAATATTCAAAGACACGGTTCAGAAGTATGGTAACCGGGCTGCCATGCGTAAAAAGGAATATGGCCTCTGGCATGATATCTCCTGGAATGAATACTACGATCGGGCCAAATATGTTGGTTCGGCACTTATATCCCTCGGCCTTGAAAAGGGAGATCGTGTGTCCATTATCGGCGATAACTGTCCCGAATGGGTGATCATAGATGTAGGAGTCCAATGTGCTGGTGGAGTGGCCGTGGGGGTTTATTCAACCAACGCCTGGTCACAGGTTGAGTATGTAATTCAGAATTCAGAATCGAAATTTTTCTTTGTGGAAAATGAGGAACAACTTGATAAGTGGCTCCATTTCAGGGATAAGGTTCCTTTTTTGAAAAAGGTCATCGTATGGGATCTGGAAGGACTTAAACATTTCAAAGACCCTATGGTTATGACATACAATGAAATCTTGGAGGAAGGTCGCCTGATTGTAGAAAAGGATTCCAATTTGTTTGAGAGCCGTATGGCCGAGGTTACTCCTAATGACCTTTCAGTTCTCATCTATACATCAGGTACTACAGGACCCCCCAAGGGGGCCATGCTGACCCACAAAAATGTGGTGTGGATGGGGGAGGCAGTTCAAAGCATTTTTCACATGGAGGAAAACGATGAGGTGTTGTCTTATCTTCCCTTATGCCATATCTTTGAACAACTCTTTTCAGTCGTTTTCCATATCACCTATGGTGCCACTGTGAATTTTATTGAGAGTTTAGAAACAGTTACAGACAATATGAGTGAGGTATCCCCAACTGTGGGATATGCTGTTCCCCGTATATGGGAAAAATATCTTTCTGCTGTCTATATCAGGATGTCGGATGCTACCTGGTTTAAAAAGCTTGTCTTTGCAATCGCCCTTAAAGTAGGACAGAAACGTACCACATTGAAAATGAACTTCAAGCCCGTTCCATTTTACCTCGAGATTTTGTTTAAACTTGCCTACATCGCTGTCTTTCGAAAGCTAAAAGAGAGACTGGGTTTTGACCGTATGAGGCTAGCAATTACTGCTGCTGCTCCTATATCGTCGGATGTCCTCCATTTTTTCCAATCTATTGGGGTCAATCTCATAGAAGCATACGGCCAGACAGAAGGTACAGGGGCTACCTGTATCTCAAGAGTTGGAAAACTAAAGTTTGGAAGCGTGGGACCCCCTCTGCCAGGAGTAGAAGTAAAAATAGCTGAAGACGGAGAGATACTGGTAAGATCTCCCAGTGTATTCAAGGGCTATTTTAAAAACCCCGAGGCCACCAAGGAGACCTTAAAGGACGGGTGGCTTTATTCTGGTGATGTGGGAGTGTTAGATGCGGATGGCTACCTAAAGATAACAGACAGGAAAAAAGATATTATGGTAACTGCTGGAGGCAAAAACATTACCCCTCAATACATAGAAAATAAGTTAAAATTTAGCTCATACATTAATGACGCCGTTATTATTGGCGACAAGAGAAAATTTATTACCTCTCTGATCATGATTGATGAGGATAATGTGGTAAAATACGCCCAGGATAACAAGATCCAGTTCTCAACTTACAGGGATCTGACTCAAAGCCCTGAGATCATTAAGCTGATAGACAACGAGGTAAACAAAGTCAATTCAGGGCTTTCACGGGTGGAGCAGATAAAAAAGTTCACTATCCTCCCTAAGAAGCTTTACGAGGAAGATGGTGAAGTCACACCCACTATGAAGGTAAAAAGAAAATATGTAAATGAGGCCTTTGGTGATATAATCGAAGGTATGTATAAAAGGAGATAATATTAGTGGTTGATTGTTGTCCGTTGTCCGTTGTCCGTTGTAAAAACCACATAATTGATTACCTCATCCTGATATTAAAAATTTTTTATTGCCACACTCGTTATAAACAAACATACAACAGTCAATTGACAATTGACGTAATCTACTAACCAAAAGGAGGAAGAAAATGAAAAAAAAGAATTTTTTTATTGTGATGGCTTTCGCAATGGTCTTTGCTTTAGTTATCATCCCTGTAGCGCTTGCAGAAAGAGGAGTTACTGATACAGAAATCAGGATCGGACAATGGGGCCCCCAAACAGGGCCTGCTGCTCTTTGGGGAGCGGTTGCCCGGGGATCAGGGCTGTTATTTAAAATGATCAATGAGGAAGGGGGAATTCATGGCAGGAAGATAAAATACTTTTTAAGGGATGACGCCTATCAACCCCCTAAAACAAAGGCTATTGCCAAAGAAC
>CAYTDY010000309.1:0-2810 GCA_964436665.1 uncultured Desulfobacteraceae bacterium | reverse complement strand
TAAGGTGCTGAAAAATATGTTTTCAGCTTCATTATTTAACAATTAGTCATTTTATTCCCTCAGAAGAACTAGCACGTTTATCATCCCCTTCCCTCAGCTTTGCTTTTGTTTTTATTGAGTATTAAAATTGGCATTGGCTAGCCGTAGCACTCATCATACGGATAGATACATTCTAGATTTTTGATACGAGGGGAAAGCAGTGAGAGGAACCAATAAAAAGGAAATCTTCTGGATGGTGATTCTGACGATACTGTGTATCGCCTGTTTCCCGGTAAATCCCCTCGTTCTGACAGGATTATTAGATCCCGGTTTCTATCTACCGTTGTTTGTATTGGGTTGGGTCGTCTGGGCGATTGGCATGGTGCTGGTCATGGCACCAATCGTCATGTTCCCGCGCCGGGGAGGTGTGTCCAAAGGGAAATCATTTGTACACACTACGCAGCTGGTGGATACTGGCATCTATGCTGTCGTCAGGCACCCCCAGTATTTAGGAGGAATTCTTGCGATATTCGTTGCCACTCCACTGCTATATCCTCACTGGCTGTTTCTTATCCTGAGTATCCCCGGAGTTGTTATTCTATACTGGAGTACCATAGAAGAGGAAAAACAGCTTGTAGAGCAGTTTGGCGATGGTTATCGTTCCTATATGCAGAAAGTTCCAAGAGTGAATCTTATATTGGGGATTATCAGAATATTAAGTCGCCAAAAACACGGGTAGAGCCCAGTAATGTAGAATACGAGGTGACTCGTGCGGGAACAACCCATTGCTAAGAACAACGGCCAGCATTTCGCCTTTTTGAGGGATAAAATAAGAAAACGTCTTCTTAAATATACGAGGAAGGCATATCGTATGATTCCCCGATTGGAAAAGCCTCGAATTCTCGATATTGGCTGTGGTTCTGGTATACCGACTCTGGAACTGGCCAGGTTAGGTCGGGGAGAGGTGATAGGGATTGACATAGACCAACCTGCCCTGGATAAATTTGTCAGAAAAATATCAGAGGCAGGACTATGTGACCGGGTTCAAGCATTAAACTGCTCTATGTTCGATATGGATTTCCCAGATGAAAGTTTTGATATTATCTGGTCTGAAGGCTCCATATACGCGATTGGCTTTGAAAAGGGGTTACAGGAATGGAAGCGGTTCCTTAGTCCAGGTGGTTTTATAGTAATTCATGACGAGCAAGGAAATGTAAAGGAGAAACTGGAACAGATATCCAATTGTGGCTACGAGCTGCTGGGCTACTTTTTATTAAGCACAGAAACCTGGTGGGCTGAATACTTCGCTCCCCTCGAGAAGCTGATTGCTGAATCTGAAACAAAACATACAGGCGACCCAAAGGTTCACGAAGAACTTCAACAGGCCCAAGAGGAGTTAGATTTTTTCAAGAAGTATCCTGAGCGTAACAGCTCTGTGTACTTTATCATGAAAAGGACATACTGATATGAGCAATGGGAAGCAAGAAAAATATGTAGTAAAAGAATTTGACAGGGCAGCAAAGAATTACGACGAATCTAGATTTGTCAAATCTTACCAGCGCCGAACCCAGATTCTTGTGATAGACAGGATGCGTATTAAAGAGGGAATGCATATCCTTGATTTAGGCTGTGGCACTGGATGGGGGACTATTGACATCGCCTCAAAACTTGGAGGGACCGGGAAAGTTATCGGACTGGACTTATCCGAGAAGATGATCGAGCAAGCTAAACAGAAACTCGCTAAATTTACGCATAACAATGTGGTATTTGAAGTGGGGAGTGGAAACTCTTTAGATTGTGCAAATTGTTTCGACTATGTTCTAAGTACAAATGCATTTCATCATTTCGATAAAAAGGAGGAGATTTTCTCCAGAGTATGGAAGTCATTAAAAGATAACGGGACTTTCATAATACAAGATATATGTGACGATTACTTGGTGATGAAAATAGTAGACATCGCTGGTAAAATCGGCGAAAAGGCGCATGTGGGAAGTACTACGTCAGAAGGATTGCAGAGGCTCTTCCTTTCAACAGGTTTTAAAGAAGTCGAGGTTGAAAGGATGAAGTTGAACTGGTTCTGGAGGATTATGATAGGCAAAGGAAGCAGGCGAAGTGAAGAACGTTAACAAGCCGAATTATAGCAACTGGGTCCCCAGAAGAATGATTATGGTGTTATTGATTCTGTTCTGCATTTTCTGCGCATTATCCATACTTATTAACATCGGTATTATCAGGGGAATACTCATTGCTGTATCTGTGGTTTTTGGGGCTCTTTCTGTCTATATGATATATGCCTACTGGCTCTTCGGGGAGAACGATGGAGAGCTACAGAAACAACTCTGCAACGCATTATTAGACAGACTGGATTGGGACGGCCGTGGAAAAGCCCTGGATATCGGTACTGGCAGCGGCAGGGTGGCCATATATCTGGCTAAGAAGTATCCATCGGCGTATTGTGTAGGAATCGATTATTGGGGTAACCCGTGGACTTATTCCAGGGATATTTGCGACAGAAACGCTGAAATTGAAGGTGTAGCTGATAGAGTGACTTTTCAAAGAGCCAGTGCCGTAAACCTGCCCTTTAAAGATGGAGAATATGATCTAGTAATGAGTAACTTCGTTTTTCACTCGGTAAGAGTAGTGAACAAACTGTCTCTGTTAAATGAAGCCTTACGCGTGCTAAAGCCGGGTGGGTCATTTGCTTTTCAGGACCTGTTTAACAAACAGTTCTATGGTGATATGGATATTTTTTACAAGGAATTACAGTCATGGGGACTAAAAGAATTCAGGCTTGTTGATTCATCGGATTTTGTATATATTCCCTTAGCCTT
>CAYTDY010000308.1:0-2836 GCA_964436665.1 uncultured Desulfobacteraceae bacterium | reverse complement strand
GAAAGATCAAACAGACATAGCTACCCAAGACGGTTCCTATTTGGCATAGGTTCATAATGAAGCGATGTCCTTTATTAATTTAGCATAGGATGTTTATTATTGCTTGCCGATGAATGAAAACTCAACCACTTAAATGGATTTTGGTAGCTGGGGCGCGGCCCAATTTCATGAAGATTGCTCCCCTGATGCGTGCTATAAATAAGTATAACCATGAACATAGAACTTTGAAGATAGAACCGACACTCATCCATACCGGCCAGCATTATGATCTCAACATGTCTGATTCATTTCTTAGCGACCTCAGCCTGCCTGAACCTGATGTTCATCTAGGGGTTGGTTCTGGAACCCACGCAGAGCAAACGGGAAAGGTAATGATAGAATTTGAAAGTCTGCTCTCAGAAGAAAAGTCCGATTTAATTGATTTTCTTGAAGAGATTGGGCGGGATTTATTGAAGAATTAGTGACAAAGCCTGCCCTGTTAAATGAAGTATCATATTTAACCGGGGTGCACGCCCCATTTCAAAAAAGGTCTTGAATAGTCTTGATTTTTCTGTGAGAATAAAAGACGAATACCACATTTTCTTAAAGAGGTAAGATATGCCACGAATAGTTCTCAAAGAGAAGATAACCAAGGAAATAGAAATACCCATGGATACGCTTTTTGAAGTTATTGACAACTTAACGGAAGAAGAGCGTGCAGAGTTATTGGAGAGACTTAAACTAAAGCCAGTTAAGCTAAAACCTTTCAAAAAGGATAAGATTGGATCCATCTTGGCTGATTTTGTGGCAACAGATTTGTATGAAGAAGATTTTTTGAAGGATTTAGAAGAAGGATTGAAAAAGTCTTCGGTATATCAATAAGATAAGATGCCTGTTATTGTTGATCTCAGGAAGGATATTGAACAATACATAAGCAAACACGGACTCTTGAAAAAGTGGGAAAAGGCAAAAAAGCTTTTCGAGAATGACCCTTCTCATCCATCCCTAAATACAGAACTGTTAAAACCCAAACATCGTCTAATCTACTCCTTCAGAATAGATAAAAAGCATAGGGCGCTGTTCATTTGTCTACCTGAAGATAAAATAGAGATCATCTCAGTTACGAAGCATTATCGTAAGTGATTATGCTGGGATTACTCAGGCCAAGGTCAACCAAATAGACTTCCTTTCCTCTAAGCTATCAAAGTTTTACGATTCCCTAACTCCTCCAGAAGCGCTGCTCACAGGTAATTTGTGAGGAACTTAATTTTATTCAAATTATTAAAAGGCCTCTCCTGATTGGCTTCCAATCGATGGGATCAGTGCTGGCAGCATTGGCGAATGGATTCAATTAAAGGTGTAGGAAGTGGGGCACATGGGCAAGTAGCACCACGCTTGCCTTGTGTAGTACGGAGCTACTGCATTTGGGCCCTTTGCTCTATATCCTATGCCCCATGCGCTATGCACTATGCTCCTCACTCTCTAAGCCATGACCTACCATAACGGGTAACCGGCATTCCTACCGGGAGCTTTTAGGTTATAGTAAAAGTAAATTTGAGGCCCATCCCCAATCCCATGCAATTGGAAAGTTGGACAAACAGCAACTTAAAAAGAGGATTGACAAAATTAGCATTTAAATCCCAAAATAATGGCAAGGGAGGTGTTTAAATTATGAAAACTTTATCTGTGGAAATACCAGAAAGTATATCTCTTTCTATAAAGATTCCTGAATCAGAACTGAAAGCACGTCTAAAAGTTGAATTAGCTATTCGTTTATATCAAAAGGGTGTACTGGGTTTTGGAAAAGCAAGAGAACTTGCTGGACTGAATAAATGGCAATTTCAGGAAATTCTGGCAAAGGAAAATATATCTCTAAATTACGATGTAGAGGAACTTGAAAGAGATTTGGAAACATTGAGGAGACTTGATTGAGAGCAGTCAGCAATTCTTCTCCTATAATGAACCTGGCAGCTATAGCCAGATTAGACCTGATAAAGTATAAATTTGGAGATGTTATAATTCCAGATGCTGTATGGCGAGAGGTTGTGATAGATGGTAAAGGTAAAAGAGGTGCGGAAGATGTTGAGAAGTCTGATTGGATAAAAATACAATCAGTCAGGGATAAGGCTCTTGTGAAAGCTTTAGAGAAAGATTTAGAAGTGGTGAATCCGAGGCAATTGCATTGGCGGTGGAGAAAAATGCAGAGATTTTGCTACTCGATGATAAATCAGCAAGATTAATAGCGGCAAATTTAGGTTTAAATATCATAGGTATTGTAGGCATATTGATATGGACTAAAAAAGAAGGGATCATTAAACGATTAAGCAAAGAATTAGAGAATCTTAGACAAAAGGCAAACTTTAGGATCAGTGAAGATTTAATAAAAAGGGCTTTACAAGAGGTAGAAGAGGCATACTGATTAAGCTTACTTTCCATTGCAACACGATAAACCAACCACACCATATAAACCAAACAAAAAGGAGTAACTCATGAAGGCACTAATTACCGGCATCACCGGCTAGGACGGTTCCTATCTGGCTGAACTGCTTCTGCACAAAGGCTACGAAGTCCATGGCCTCATCCGCCGCTCAAGCACCTTTAATACTGATCGTATTGATCATATCTGTCAGGATCCCCATGCCCCTGGCGCCAAGCTCCACCTGCACTACGGCGACCTCTCGGTCTCCGGCCAGATGGCGGATTTGATCTACAATATTCAACCTGATGAGATTTACCACCTGGGAGCCCAGAGCCACATTCGGGTTAGCTTTGACATGCCAGAATACACCGGTGATGTCACGGGTCTTGGCACCGTGAGATTGCTGGCAATTGTATTATAACTACTGGACTGGTATGA
>CAYTDY010000307.1:0-2850 GCA_964436665.1 uncultured Desulfobacteraceae bacterium | reverse complement strand
AGAAAGGCTCTTTCTATGGGCTTATTAAAAACCCCTACCAGCTTAATTCCCTAAACCTGATTAAAGAAGGTGCTTACTTTGCTTCAACTGGGTTATGGTATCAAAACACAATTCCCCCAAGCATCATCCGGTGTATTATTCCAAATGCCATCCCCAACTGTCTGGGAGTAAGGGATCGCCACATCTTTTCTCGTATATCTTTGTTGACCGGGGGCTTTATAGGAAGTCCTTTCGATCTGGACAGCACCAATAGATACGATTGGGATGAAGAGCCTGAAACCTGCTTGTTCCGTCCTGGATATTATCAAATTACTATTCCCCAATCCATCCAGGAACAATGGGAAGAGGCTCAAAGCATTCAAAAAGGTTTTCTTAAAGAATTGATCCAAAAAAAGCAATGGAATTAAAAGAAAAAAGGAATTATTAAATGGACAAGGAAAATAGAGAACGTTTTAACTTGACCCTAACAGCAATTACCTATAAATTTTTCTTGGATTTCACTGAAAAATAACATGCCTACTACCAAATACATCATAGTAACCGGAGGGGTTCTTTCCGGGCTGGGCAAAGGAATTGCTGCTGCCTCCATAGGTCATCTTCTTTCTTCAAGGCTGAAGATTATCCCTATCAAATGTGACGGCTACCTTAACGTTGATCCAGGTACAATGAATCCATTTGAGCATGGGGAGGTATTTGTCCTGGATGACGGGGGAGAAGTAGATATGGATTTTGGACACTACGAGCGATTCCTGGATATTAGCTGCGAATCCAAGTGGAACCTCACCATGGGTAAGATATTTCACATGGTAAGAGAAAAAGAGAGGAGAGGGGATTATTTAGGAAAGACCGTTCAATACATTCCCCATGTTACTGATGTCATTAAAGACCACATCTATGAAATTGCCAGGGAAGAATCAGCTGATCTCCTCATTGTGGAAATAGGTGGAACCGTAGGGGATATTGAAAATGAGCTCTTCCTTGAGGCAACGAGGCAGATGAAAGAGGATGTTGGCAGGGAAAATATTGTTTACATACATTTGACCTATGTCCCAATCCCTCATGGAGTAAGCGAGCAGAAGTCAAAGCCAACCCAGCAAAGCGTCAATCTTTTAAAACAGAGGGGAATCTTCCCGGATATTATAATAGGTAGGTGCTCCGAATTTTTAAGCAAAGAGATAAGATTAAAGATCTCTAATTTTTGTGATGTGAGCCCTGATGCTGTAATCACTGGCCTGGATGTGGATGATATTTACGAGATTCCCATTGTCTTTGAAAAAGAGGGAATAGCTGAAATTCTCCATAAAAAACTAAATATTTACTCTCCCCCAGACCTTAGAAGATGGAAGAAGCTGATTAAAAATATAAGGAATCCAAAAAGTGAAATAACAGTGGCCATGTGCGGAAAGTATACCAAGCTCGAAGATTCTTATGCCTCCATTATCGAATCATTGAATCACTGCTCGGCTCACCTGGGATGTAAGATAAACCTTGAATGGATAGAGACAACAGACCTTAAAGATACTAAAGTTTTAGATAGCATGGATGGGGTGATTGTCCCTGGTGGCTTTGGCTCCAGAGGGACGGAAGGGAAGATTGAGATCATTAGAAAGGCCAGGGAAAAAAATATTCCATTTCTTGGTCTCTGTCTTGGGCTTCAATTGGCAGTTGTAGAATATGCACGAAACGTCTGCCGCCTAAAGGGGGCTAATAGCACCGAGTTTGATCCTGAAACGCCTTTCCCTGTGATAGATATATTGCCGGAGCAAAAAAATATTAAAGAAAAGGGCGGCACCATGAGACTCGGGGCATATGAGGCTATTTTAAAGAAGGAGACAATAGTCAGCAAGCTTTACAAATCTAATGTTATTTCAGAAAGGCACAGGCATCGCTATGAAGTTAATCCAGAATATCATAAGGACCTCACTGATAAGGGGGTTGTCTTTTCTGGAATGAGCAGGGATGAAAGGCTCGTTGAGTTTATTGAGCTTCCAGAGTTGAAATATTTTGTCGCTACCCAATCACACCCGGAATTAAAATCAAGGATGGAGGAACCATCTCCCCTCTTTTATGGATTTGTCCAGGCCTGTTTGCATAGAAAAGGCAGAGATTAACACCAATTATTCTTTCTAACATTCTTTTGGGGTTACTTAAACAAAATGGATAAAATATCAGAAGAAACATATGATAAATATATCAAGGGCATAACTGAAATAAGTAAAGCAATCACCTCAGATCAATACTTAGAAGATATTCTCAAATTGATCGTTATGGTTACAGCCAAGGTCACCGGTGTAGACATCTGTTCGCTGTGGCTGATAGAAGAAAGCGAAAAAGATAAAAAGGCGAGACTCAAAGCCACACAGGCAATTGATCCAGATTATGTAAAAGATAGAGTACTTAATTTAAATGAGGGGGTTGTAGGCTATGTGGCTTCCACTAATAGGCCGCTAAAAGTAGAAAATGTATTAAAAGAGCCAAGATTTAAGGAAAAAGAGATGGCAAAAAAGCTGGGTTTAGTATCAATGCTTGGTGTCCCCTTGCATGTAAAGGAAGATAAAGTGATCGGGGTGCTGGATTGTTTTACGATCGAGCCTCATGAATTTTCAGAAACTGAAGTCAGCCTAATAACGGCAGTGGCAAACCAGGCTGCGGTAGCTATTGAAAATACACAACTTATGGTCAGAACAAAGATTATAGAGGAGGAACTTGAAAAGAGAAAGATGATTGATAGGGCAAAGGAAATATTGATGACAAAGCAGGGCTTCTCAGCTGAAAAAGCCTTCCGCTGGATACAGAAAAAGAGTATGGATACCAGAAAATCTATGAAGGAGATAGCAGAGGCCGTTATAA
>CAYTDY010000306.1:0-2858 GCA_964436665.1 uncultured Desulfobacteraceae bacterium | reverse complement strand
GGATGATGAGGTAGCCAATGCTATTCGTATCTACCCTGCCTTTCAACTAAATGGTGACTTTGATGAGGGCAGGTATAGGTCTCTTTTGAGGTACAACAGAATGGAACCAGCCGATTTTGAATCAGGCATAAGATCAGAATTGTTAGGTCGAAAAATCAGCCAGTTTATCAAATGCTTTATCCCAATAACAGACACAGAAATTTTGGATTATTACACTTATCAAAAAGAAAAGATTAATATTGGTTTTGTCTCCTTCAATCCACAGGATTTTAAAGGAAAAATAGAGTTAAATGAAACCCAAAAGGAGGACTATTTTAAAGAAAACAAAGAGAAATACAGGATACCAGCTAAGATAAAAATAGCCTATCTTACCCTTGACCCATCTGATTTTGCAGATAAGGTAACTATTGCGGAAAAAGAGGTATCAGACTTTTATGAATTAAATCAAGAAAGCTTTAAAGAACCAAAACAAATTAAGGCAAGGCATATACTTTTTAAACTATCACCAGATGTATCGGAATCAGAGGAGGCAAAGGCAAAAGAGAGGGCGTTTGCTATACTAAAAAGGGCAAAAGATGGAGAGGACTTTGCAGCACTGGCCAGAAAATATTCTCAAGGTCCTACTGCCTCAAAAGGAGGGAATCTGGGCTATTTTAAGAGGGGCAAAATGGTTAAGCCCTTTGAAGAGCTGGCCTTTAGCCTTAAAAAAGGAGAGACAGGTGGGCCAGTAAGGACCCAGTTCGGCTGGCATATAATCAAGGTTGATGATATTAAGGATGCTACTGTTAAAACTTTCCCAGAGGTTCGAGATCAAATAGTAGCTACATTAAAGAAGGATATAAGCAGAGACATGGCCCATGAAAGAGCCCTTACCTTGATGGATCAAATGCCATATGACGTTAATTTAGCTACCTATGCCGCCCAGCATGGGCTTAAGGTGAGTGAAAGTAATTATTTTCAAAAAGGTGGAGCTATTCCAGGACTGGGAGAGGATGAAAGGCTTAAGAAATCTATATACTCCTTAGATAAAAGTGAGGTAAGTGAGGTCATCGAACATAAGGACAAATTCTATATCATCCAGGTTGCTGATATTAAGAATTCCTATATTCCAAAAATAAGTGAGGCCTCTGATCAATTAAACAAGGATTTTATGGATCATCTGTCTCTTGTTTCTGCCAAAAAAGAGGCGGAGAGTTACCTTGAGGAATTAAAAGGAGGTGCTGATTGGTTTAAGCTGGCTAAAAAGAAGAATTTAAAGACAGATGAGACGGGCTTCTTTACCAGAGAAAAGAATATGCCCAAAATTGGTTATTCACTATCACTATTTGAAGCTGCATTTTCCCTCTCATCTCAAAAGAGATATCCCGATCAGGTATTTGAGGTAAATAAAAAAGTTTACGTTATTAAATGGCTCGATAGAGAAGTCATTAATATGATGGATTTTGATAAAGACAAAAAATCCTTTAAACAGATGCTCCTTTTAACAAAGGAAAGGAGGGTATTTAATGCCTGGCTTCAATCCATAAAACACAAGGCAGATATAAAGATTGTAACCCCTATTGAATGAAAAGATAAACCAATGTTTTGAACACTTTTTCCTTGACATAATTTAAAAATATATGTTTATTTCCAGTGTAATTTGAGTTCCTATAAAACAAAAAGGAGAAATTAAAGGTGAAATCTCTAAGGAACACTCTAATACTCTTAATTATTTTATCACTTGCTCTTCTTATTCATCTTCCTGGCGCGCAGGCAAAGGACTGTGCTGAGAGTTCCTATCATGGACAACTTGGAAGAAATCCGGCCCTTGGTGGCTGGGGAAATGGCCTTGGTATGTTGCAGAAATGGTGCGCCCTCCCTAATTTTAGCTTTGAAAAACAGGGAAGGATAAAGGGGTGGAAGGAAAAATGTGGTAAATGCCACACCTCCACTTATAGAGACCCCGCAACAGGAAAGACCGATTGCCGGCTATGCCATGAGACTAAAGATGGTAAAGGAAAACCTACAATATCACAATGCGCAAAGTGTCATATTAAGGATACGGCCAAAAGAGGGGATATATTTGATGAAAAGCATGATATTCATATTGCAGTGGGAATGAGGTGTCATGATTGTCATGAGAGATTATCAGATCCCCATAGCGATCACCAGTTTGCCAAGGGATATGCCATCGATACAACAGAGTCAACAATGAAGGGGACCCTTTCCTGCATTAAATGCCACGAGGAAAAGCCCCATGGCAGTGTTGATGAGGGTGAAATCCTGGACACAAGGCATGTTAACAAAATAGCATGTGTAACCTGCCATACCGGTCGGAGGCCGGGAAAAGCATTGAAAAGCAGAACCTGGAATAAATTTACAAAAGACGGCAAACCTGTGACAGAAAAAAGGAATCCCGGATGGATCCCGAAACATAAATGGTACACTGGAGAAAAGTTAGGTCATCTTCCTATATTGGGTTCTACCGAGCTTATGTCCAAAATCTATCCATTTAATGTGGTTAAGGTAAGCTGGTTTATCGTAAGAGGTGATGCCACACTTGATGATGTTATTATTGTCCCTGAGGTTAAGGCAGCAGATGCCAACAAAGATGGAGAAACTACGGTTGAGGAGATACGAAAATACAAAAAAGGAAAATATAAGGATGCTACATTGGTCACTAAAGAGTTTAATTTTAGCGTGACCCACTCAGTTGTTCCAAGTGACCAAGCCTTCAGTTGTCAGGATTGCCATGGAGAGGAAGGTTTTGTCATCAAATGGAAAGAGCTCGGATATGATAAGGACCCGCTTGAATAGGGGCATTTGTCAACACCAGAAAACTCAAAAGCCCTCCCTCTTTTAGAGCGGAGGGCATTTTT
>CAYTDY010000305.1:0-2859 GCA_964436665.1 uncultured Desulfobacteraceae bacterium | reverse complement strand
GTGGAAATCGGTGTTATATGTTACTGGGTGACTCGATGAGAATGAGCGATATTTAAAGTGAGACTCATTTGCAAATATCTTCTGAAAACTGAAATGTGTTTTCTCATTTAACACACAGCGGATTCAATGTATGACTGGATTTTGGTTCTATGAGGCAGACAGTTATCAAGCCCTTTTTCTGGTAATGTGGAAATTATCATACTTGACCAGCACCTGACCTATTCCTGACCTGACTTCACATTGTGGCAAGCATGGGGCGCACCTCTTGGATACACCGAAAACTGAAAGATATCATCAGTATTGTTGGATTTGCCGGGATTCAGGTATAATGCAAGCGTTGTAAACTCTCAGACATTGTCGCAAAGTGAGCATAAGATCTATTATGCTGGTAATTTAAAATATACGAGGGCAAGGCCAGGAAAGGTTTTATTTTTGGCGGACAGTACGGCACAGGCACCTGATAAAGAAAGAGGAAATAGGTAAAATTATATGTTACAAATGTTAAGATTCTAAGGGGAATCAATATAATGTCAAAAACAAAATATTTTTTAGCGTTACTGGTAGCCATGGTTTTTATAGCAGGTTGTTCACGAGGAGATATTGAAAAAAAGAGTTCGATAAAAATTGCGATAAACATCTGGCCGGGGTATGCACACGCCTTCATTGCAAAGGAGAAAGGGTATTTCAAAGAAAATAGAGTTGAAGTCGAGTTACTATTGAAAAAAGAGGTCACTGATTCACTTGAATTATACAGGGAAGGAAAAGTAGATGGTATTTTTACCATTTTTCCCGATGTTATTATACTCAATTCTGAAGGTATCCTGACAAAGATAGTCTATGTGGCTGATTATTCTGATACGGGAGACGTAATTATCGGGAAGCCTCAGTATAAATCCCTGGCTGATCTTGCGGGAAAAACAGTTAGTTTTGAGGGAATTAATACGTTTTCGCATCTATTTGTTTTAAAAAGCTTGGAGAAAGCGGGATTGAAAGAGAGCGACCTTCGATTTGAAATTGTTAAGGCACAGGATGTTTTATCCGCACTGGAAAATGGAAGAATCGATGCCGGTCATACATGGGAGCCGACAAAATCAGCTGCTTTAAGAAAAGGCTATAAAATTATAGGAAAGGCCGGCGATGTTCCTGGAATTATCACAGATGTTTTAGCCTTTAACTCTAAGATTATTGAACAAAGGCCAGATGATATACAGGCCATAGTTAAATCTATTTTAGAAGCAAGGGATTTTCTATATACCAACAGAGAAGAGGCCTTAAGAATAATCGCTCCCCTCGAGGATATGACTGAAGATGATATGGATGACGGCATTAAGGGAACTAAACAGCCGGATTTAAAGGAGAATGAAGCAGCTATGAAAGAGACAGAAAAGACAACTTCCCTACACGCCTCCGGTAAAATTATAGCTGACTTTTATTTAAAGAGAGGTCAGTTATCATCCATTCCAAATTTTAATGAGATCATTGAGCCGAGATTTGTGAATGAATTGGCCGCGGAGAGACAAAAGAACAAATGAAAATTTCAACAAAGCTGACAGTTTTTATATTGGCAATTGTAACACTCATCGGTACAACTATTACCGGCTATGTTTATTATTCAAACCTTAACATGCTGGAGAAAGAAATAACTGATAGATTAGAGGGCGTTGCGATAGATACAATGGATAAGATCGACAGAAACCTGTATGAAAGATACACCGATATACAGATGATGGCGACTGATCCGATAATAAGCTCGAGGAACTCCACGCCTAAACAGATCATGAAAAGATTAGTCGAATACAGGAATACATATAAGACGTATATCTCTTTGTCTTTTTTCGATCTGAACAGAATCCGGATAGCAGATACCTCCAATGTGGATATAGGCCGACAAGATCCGCATAGAAAATACTTCGATGATGCTCTGCAGGGGGATATAAGCGCAGCTTCGGTTATAGACATCTCTTTTTCAGCACGATTCACAAACATATATTTTGCATCGCCTGTGAGAGATCAAAACGGGGAGATATTCGGGGTAGTAGTGGCAAGAATGCCGATTGGTAAACTGCACGAAATAACCAAATTTATAGCCAGGGAACATGAAGGTCATAGACTTAAAATTTTTGGGATAGATCTTATTGATGAAACGGGGATGCTCTTGTATTCCAGCCATAACAGAAAAGGGATCCTGAAGGATAATCTGTTTGGTTGGGAAATTGTAAAAAGGATTAAAGCAAAGGCAAAAAGCGAGTTGGGCTCTTTAACGGGTTTGTGCCAAATCCATAAGGAGAAAGCTCTTTTTGTCTATGCTTATGAGCAGGGCCATCTGAATTTTAAGGGAAACAACTGGATGCTTCTTATGCATGTTTCCACAAAAGTCGCTTTTGCTTCTGCAGTCGAGTTGAAAAATAAATTGATCGCAGTTGTATCTGCTATTATTTTTATCGCGGTTTTAATTACCTTAATCGGTTCCCGCAAGTTTACCAGACCTATAAGCAGACTTCAAGATGTTGCGAAAGAGATAGGCAAGGGAAAATTGGATGTCAAGATCGAGATCAGTTCACATGACGAAATAGGAGATTTAGCCAAGTCTTTCCATGAAATGGCAAAAGATTTAAAAACATCAATGACATCCATCGATAATTATGAAAAAGAAATAATCGCGCGCAAGCAGGCTGAGGAAAAACTAGAAAGATCATTGACAGATCTTCTGGAAACCACCGAGCATGCCAGGCAAATGGCCATGGAAGCTGAGAAAGCCAATATGGCCAAGAGTGAGTTTCTTGCAAACATGAGCCACGAGATCCGCACCCCCATGAACGGGATCATCGGCATGACTGAACTGGTCCTGGGTACCGACCT
>CAYTDY010000304.1:0-2860 GCA_964436665.1 uncultured Desulfobacteraceae bacterium | reverse complement strand
ACAGCGAAATGATAGCGGTGGTAGTCAAATACATTCAGGAAAGTGTGGGTGAGTATGCCATTGGCAAAGACGCCTTTGTACTTACTGTCCTTAGCAAGCAGATCATTGACATTGTAATAAGTCACAAGTTTGACTTTCAGTCCGTTATCTTTCCGGATATTTGAATTTTCATCAATTGGCCACGTTCCCTGAGGCTCGGAATCAGCCGGTGAAACAACGATTGCCGGGTCGCACGGACAACCGATAGGCCGTTCACAAGGCGATCTTAAGTATCTGGCAAAAAACTGGTTAAAGGTCTTCCAGTTAAATGGGGACTCATACCACCCTGTCTGTAAACCGAACTGCGGGTCGCTATAAAACTGTTGAAAATATTTTTCGTTCCATGACTCTTTGGTATCAAGGAAATCTCCCCAACTTATGGCAAAATCGCGCAACCATGAGGAAAAAGGTTCATAGTACTGAATCGCATTCTTGAACAAACCCATGTCTTGTAATTCAGGCAGGCCTTGGTCAACCAGAAAATAGAAATAACAGATACTTTGCAGTATTTGGTCACGTATGAGACTGGGTGGATTCTCAAGTATTTGCTGCGGGATGAGCTTTGATGCTCTGTCTATGTAATCATAATACTCCTCCAGGCTCTGAGCAGGATTCGTTTTCTGGTCGGGATTCTTTTTTTTAGCTTCTTTGATGGATGCCTCCAACATTTTCTTGATTTCCAGATTTTTATCCAGCAAATTTATGAGCTTAAGAGTTATCGGCTCATGACTAGCGTTCTCTGCAAAGACTGCGCTTGCGGGAAGAATCAACCCTACCAATATTATTATCGCAAAAATAAGTTTCATTCTATGGATTATCTTTTTCATTTTTTTGTCTCCTACAATGTAATGCTCAAGTGTTAACAAAAAAAACGACCTTTGTTATAGTTTTACTCTGATCAAGCCATAATCCACCTCCTTTCTCTGTTAGTTGTTCTTTGGATGCATTAATGCAAGACCTGTCCCTGTTTTTATTGTGACCGCGCTTTTATTGGAACATATTTCCTTTAAAAACCTTCGCAATTAAGGAATACAGAGCATCACTCACAAGGAGATGGGATGTCACTTTTCGTATCAAATAATCCGATTTGATTCCCTAATCGCACCTGGATGGCATCTGATTTGTACCTGTTCGGTTCAAATATCATAATGAATAATGAGCCTCCATACCTAAAATGACCCAGCATCTCTCCTCTTTTAACTGGCACTGGCTCATCAATATTTTTAAACTTCTCTTCAAATACAATTGAACTTATCGTATTCAAACCAACTGCCACCAGAGCAACATAACCGTATTTTTTCGTGTCAACAACGAAATAACCGCGTTGAAAATTCTCAAACTGATTAAATTCTGTACCATAATAGCCCACATTTCCATTGGGAGAAGCCCAGGCCGGAAAATTATCATAACCGTAGAATGCATCCTCTACAATCTTACTGAACACTACGTCACCGTTCACCGGGGAGTGATAGTAGTGATAAGTATTGGGCATCAGGACACAGGACAGCGCGGTCCCGCCAATGAATCTTTTCGCATGCGGATATCCCTTGAGCATATCGACTATGTTTAGCGCCTGATTGAATTTGGTTTGTAACAACGTAGTGATGTCGGTTATTCTCTGGGGAATGGAATTCATTATGCAATCTGTTGGCGCGGAAATTATATAATCACGATCCGGCATTGTTTGAGGTCGACTTTTAGCCTGGTCTTTAAGGGTGCGCGTGAAAAATTCATTGAACGATTTAAAACCATAATTCGGCGCTTTTGGATCGGGTAACAAATAATCCCCTATTTCAACTCTAGGGTCTTTTATCCAATCCGCGATCTTGCCGGTAGAGGCCTTGCTGTCCATAAACTTCCCTCTCTCCCTTGCAAATCTTTGCATAATTTCACGCCCAGGCGTCTCCTGCACAAACCTCACACCATATTCGTTATGATAGTAAAACCAAGCAAATTGTTGAATATATTTCAGACCGTCATCATGACTCCCATCTATTGTTGGAAGGAAAGTGCACCAATCAGTTAAAAATTCCACAAGATAGGAAACGTTTTTACAAAGCCATGGGTTGTCATCGGGATATTCTGCAGGTAGATGTTGCATGTTTTTAAAGGCTGACGTAAGCAAATTCCTAAATTTAGGATCGTTTTCATAATAGTACTTCAAATCGTTGATGGACCCCTGGCAGGGGCAATTTGCATTTTCATTTGATGCTACGGCAAATGAAAACGCAAAACATGAACAAATCAGAATGCAAAAAAGCCCGACAAAAATACGTTTCGATGTAAATTGTTTCATCATAATTACCTCCTCCTGGTTTCAAATTATTGGTTGTCATAATCCCATTACATGTGCCTGTTGCGATTTCTCACTATAAATTCGAGTCTAGCCAGTCTTGTGAACAGCATTAAACGTCACAACTGTTGGTATGGCTATTTTTTGATTCCATGCTCACGACACAAACCTCTACGAACATCGAACAATAAACTATGAAGATGTCTTTCCTTTCGGCAAAAGTTGCCGAACCTTTTCAGTCGATGTTTTTTAAAGCCCAGGTTTATGTTGATCTCTATTTCAACAATCGACAAGAAAATGCACAGAAAGGGAAGATAGAGATCTCAGGTGAACGTTATCTTATGTTGCGAGCCGATACTTTAGCACTAGATTTTTTTGATCAAACATCTCGATTTGTGGGATTTACAGCCAAAACCCCCGCCCAGGGCCAATGCCCCTCCTAACAAAATTGAACCTCATCTGGAGTATTCAGACTCCCAGCTACCTCCACCTGCCCGCAATGCTGCGCAACGCGAGGCGGGCGGGTCG
>CAYTDY010000303.1:0-2861 GCA_964436665.1 uncultured Desulfobacteraceae bacterium | reverse complement strand
TGGGGACCATTGTGAGGTCGAAAACGAAGATATAGGGCTTCAAAACGCCTATTTTCGGAACAAATATTCAGAATAATCAATGGGATATCTTGGCCCGACCCCAATTTATTATTGTGGCGGACTGGCCTGCTGACCATCTCATAGGCGCATCATTGGCAGGAGGGAAAACTTAAGGTTTGAGATGACCCTGCTCATAAGTTGCTTTAGAACCTATATCTCCTTGTCCATTGCTGGTCGGAACATATTTGCCTATATAAAATAATGAAAAAGATCTGTCAAAAAAAGATTCGACCCCTTTTTTTGAATAATTAAGGAGATCCCTCTTTCCCCGATTGTGTTTTCTTGATTAATAGGGCTTTTTGTTTTATTTAAGATAAGAGGAAATACTTAATGCAACAGGAAAAACTAAATGAAGAAAGAGAGCTTATAGCTTGATACCTCAGTTCCCAGTGCCTACTATGATGAAAGGGCTCAAGAACGAAAGGATGCAACAATCAAATTTTGGAAAGAGGTCTTACCTCATTATCAGATCTGCGTATCAAATATCACAGTAAAAGAATTGAATGATACCAAAGATGAAGCCTTGAGAAAAAACTTAGGAGACTTATTAAAGATTTTAAGATCCTGAACTCTAACAAGAGAATCAGTGATCTGGCAAAGGTTTATGTGGAAAGAAGAATATTTCCAGAGAGATATGTAGATGATGCCCTTCATGTGGCTTTAACTACTTTTTATGAGGTATCTTATCTGGTCTCTTGGAATTTTGAGCATCTGGTTAAGGTAAAGACAAGAAAATGGGTAAACTCAGTCAATATATTAGAGGGATTTCGAGAGATTGAGATCGTCTCTCCACAAGAACTATGAGGAGGTATTTATGGGGAAAGTAGAGTATTTTGATTATCCTAAGGTAGCTAAGGAAATAAGGCTACCTGATACTTTATTAAGAAAAATCGAAAAAGAAGTAAAAAAGGAATTCCCAAATGATAAGATGATGTACGAACTCCATGTTTTGAGGGCAGTGAGAAGTAAATACTGGCAAAAAGAACCATGGCATTGAATTCCAATATCTGTCTATTGCACTCTCGAGACTGAGATAATTTTTGGTAACAATTGACTTAATAAAGCCCCCAGAGGCATTGCAAAACTGCCAATGGGGGCTTTATTCATCTTATCCACCTTACTTCTTGTGTTTGCACACTGTATCCTATTTTGATACCAACTCTTCCCAATATTTAGCATTTAAGATGTGACCATCAGTCCACAGAAGAGTTTCTGTACAGTCCAATACTCTTTGGCTCTTACAGAATTCCCAAGTGCATTGGTGTATTAGAAGGGATTTTCAGGGCGATTGCCAATAGATGGAGGGTTTATCCGCCTCTGGAGGGTTTATCCGCCTCAGGCGGACTTGCCCGCCGGTTTTGTGGCGGACTGGCCTCCTGGCCATCTCCTGGCTACATCATTCACAGGAGGGAGAATTCAAGGTTTAAGACATGCCCCCTATCCATATGTTGCTTTAGAACCAGCGTCCGCCTTTTCCGACCCCATTTAAGGAGCATCAAGGAGTAAGTCAACCTAGTCAATAACGTCCCGGAACATTCATTGGGAGTGAAATGCACACCAATCATTATACGTGACGCAGATAAAGCCCTTCATTTCGTGTTCTTCAGAAAGCTCTATGATCTAATAAGAGCCAAACGGGGCCTTTACCCGTTCCCAATACTTATTTACTTATGCCTGGCCCCGTTTACAGATATCGCATAAAATGCCAATTGAAAAATCCACATCAGAGTAAATGTGTTGTCAAGAGTGACATAGCGCCCGTTTTTCCTTGAAGAGCGGTTAAAGATTTAATCTCTATTGTTTTACTATCCTTAACGGCTTTGAAATTCTTCAGCCAAAAAGAAGATAAAAGGAGCCCGCTTTTCATTTAAGGACTCCCTTTGCTATATCCCGATAGAAATTGATCGCAGCAACGCGGAAGGGATCTGGTGCTTTTGATTCGCCGAGAATCAGAAAATATTCTTCTTCGGGTAATTCATAAAGATGAACGACAAGGGCATCTATTTCTGCTCCACCATACTCGATTATTGATAAAGAAACTGTCAATATGAAAGATACAATCCCTCACCCATTATCCAATTTTTTTTCAAGCACGTTCTGCCCGAATACCCCTCTAAACTATGCCTGCAACATTTCGTTCAATTTCGCTTCCCATTGATCTTCAGCGAGCACCTCGAATCGTAATACCTTGTCCTTCATTGCAAGGCCTACTTCTGCCCAGCTTCTCGATTCAGCTTCCTTGGTGCATATCGAAAACATCTTTCGTTTATAATCCGTATCAGCGCTGCCAACCAAATGAAGGCCTTTGGTTTCTACTACATACACATGCTCGTAATCGTCTTCGTCTTCTGAGCCCGTGGCGGTAAAAATGAAGTCAGGATAGATTTTGTGCTTTCGCCAGCCTTGTATGGCATAGTCACGCCTGGATCGGTTCCTGTACCAGAAAAAAAGCCTTTTCTGCCCTTCAAGATACCAGGCCACTGCCTTTTCGGTTTCGTTGAACTCGTCTTCGGGCACGAAGTCAAAGAGGTTTAATTGCAATGGCCGGCCATCTTTGCGATTCAGGGTCTTGGCAGCGGGTTTAACCTTGATCGATTTTGGAAAGGTAAAATCAAACCTTTCTCCGATAACCAGGAATCGCATCTGATCTGAATAAAGCATCTGCCGAAAAATGTTTTCGGCTAACCGGTCTTTTTCCCGATCAAGCTGCTTTCGCAGTTCCTCGATAATAAATACAAAATTGTTGGCAATCATCTTGTGATCATATTTTTCTGCCAGATGTGTAAGCACAGTCTGAGCAA
>CAYTDY010000302.1:0-2863 GCA_964436665.1 uncultured Desulfobacteraceae bacterium | reverse complement strand
GCCCATCCTTCCCGCGGAAGGGCGGAATTCCACTTTCTACTGAGATACCAGCTCCAGTAAAAACGCAAACTCGGTTTGCGTTTTTAATTGCCTCTGCTGCCAGTTTGTACATAAGTACCCTACTAAATTTCTTTGAATGTGTCCATCCGCGGCTGAATACTTACGAGTGAAGTTAGTGAAGCATTTCCGTTACACTCATGACAGATGAGCAGTGGTGTTACCTCTATTATGCCTTCCTGACCCTCTCTTTTATTTGCTGAATATGCCCCCTGCCCAACCCCTTGACCTCGCAACCTAATTGAAATAGCCTTTCTATTTTTTTATCATCAAGAATACCAAAACAGTCTACCACTGCCAAAGGGCCACCTGCCATCTTAACAATATCATCCGGCTTGAGTTTTAATGAGCCCTATTTGTAATTGACACAAAATGTCAACTTCACTATTCTTTCGCCCTAAAAAAGGGAATCCTTATCAACCCAACAACTTATGTTGATGAAGTGCAGTGGTCAGCTACACCAATTCCTCAACAGCAAAGCCATTCTCTCTGTGTGTTCCTGCTGATAATAGTTTTGATTTTTATCTTTAATTCATATATTGTGAACAAAAAGTTTATAAATCATCAACAATTAATATATACATTATGAACATTCACGAGCTTTTTTCCACAAGGGAAAGGGTAAAGATAATCAATGAGGTTATTTACACTGAAGGCTCTATTAACCTGTCTTTTGTTGCAAAGAAGCTTAGACTAAGCAAAGGTCTTGTGTCGAAGTTTATGAACCTGCTTGAGAAGAATGGCATTGTAAAAAAAAAGGGAAGGAAAGCTTATGTTGAGGATAATGTATATACGCGCGCTGTGAAAATAATGCAGGTTCTACAGAATTTCAAGCCATCATTTTTCCAGAAGCACAGATTCGTAAGAGGTGTGGGTATGTATGGAAGCTGTGCTAAAGGTGAAAACACAAAAGATTCAGACATAGACATATGGGTGAAAATCAGCAGTACATCTGAGCTTGAACTTGCAAGATTCAGCAAAAAACTTAAGAGGAAGTTGCCTTATGCAAAGTTGCTTTTCCTGACTGATGAAAAGATTAAGAATTTGAGTAAAAATGACTCTGTCTTTTACCATTCTTTGCTCTTCGGTTCGATAAGAATATATGGTGGGAATCTTGAGCACTAATTTTGAGGACTGCATCAGTAAAGGCCTGCTTAGGAGGATTCCCAAATCAAAGCAAAATGCAGAAGAAAGCATAAAAACCTCTGAGAAATGGCTCACTGAAGCTGATGCAAATCATACTGCTGGAAGCTATAACTCATGCTTATTAAGCTCATATCTTGCAATGTTCCATGCAGCAAGAGCAATACTCTGGCATGATGGTTACAGGGAAAAAAGCCATTATTGTGTCGCAAGATATCTTGAGGCAGTCTATATCAAGAAAAGATTTCTTGAAACCGAATGGGTTGACTTGCTTGATTACTATAGAGATCTAAGACATGACGATTCGTACAGCACCAGTTTCACCGCAACAGAGGAAGATTGCAAAGGGGCAGTCAAAACATCAAAAAAGTTTGTCAAGCGGATGAAAGAACTGTTAAGTAGCATAAAAAATTGAAAATAAAGTTTCCTTTTTTCTGTTATAGAGCATCCCAGCCAAGCTGCTTTACTGCACATTGTCTTCCCGCCAGAGTGTTTCTTTGACTTCTATCTCAAGAAGCATCCTGAGCAGACAACTCCTGATATTGCTGATTGCCTGCAGTGCGGTATGATTGATTACACTGCGAATAAGATATTCCTGAATGGCGCTGTTGAATACGAGAGATTGGGTTTAGAGTGTTCTGGTGCAGATAATACAAGAGCGTTTGTTGATATTGTTGAATCAAAGGCAGCTGACAATGTGATTGACCTGCATATGGATGCTAATATGGACAGGATAACCAATGTTGTGTTTACCGGCTCTCTGGCGCATTTTTACAGCGGAGTGTTTGAAGTCAAAAAGGAATCGGGGGTTGATTTTTACAATTTCCACTAGTTTGCAGGCGTACCGTATGTTATTGAAAAGATAATGCCAGAGAATGGTTGGGGCGAAGCCCTGAATTCTATGCCTTCCTGACCCTCTCCTTTATCCGCTGAATATGCCCCCTGCCCAACCCCTTGACCTCGCAACCTGATTCAAATAGCCTTTCTATCTTTCTATCATCAAGAATACCAAAACAGTCTACCACTGCCAAAGGGCCACCTGCCATCCTAACAATATCATCCGGCTTTAGTTTTAGATATTCCTTGTGCCTGACAGCCAAAACTACTGCATCAGAGCCATTAAGGGCCTCAGCTATTGTTGGACACATCCTTAATTCTTTAAGATGTTCCTGATTTCTAAAAAATCGGGAGCGACTCTCTCCTACTGCTGGATAGGTATCCTGATTCTCAAATTCCCACCAGTGCTCGACATATGGATCATGGACCTTAATCTCTGCACCCATCTCTGTTAGCTTCCTGACGATCAGCTCCGGACCACTGTACCTGGTATCTCCTACATCCTCCCTGTAGGATGCCCCAAGGATTGTTATCTGGGAGGCCGCAACAATTCTTCCCATGTTGCGTAAGGCATCTCTGACCATCTGGGCAGCATGTAGAGCCCTGGTATCATTGATATTTATGGCCTCAGGGGTAATCTTGAATATCTCGTTCTCAAAACCGAGCAGATGTTTATATGCCCATAGCCCCAAACCACCATCTTTTGGTAGACAGTAACCGCCAATTCCCGGCCCAGGGAATATTATGTTGCTGTGAGTGGGTCTGATCTTGATGGCATCAATAACCTTAATCAGATCAACCCCGTTAGTTTCAGCAAAAAGGCTCC
>CAYTDY010000301.1:0-2873 GCA_964436665.1 uncultured Desulfobacteraceae bacterium | reverse complement strand
TCCCTCTCCACCTTTAATCTTATGGCCCCTCGCTCTGTGGCCTGTATTACAGTGATCCGATAGCTGGATTCCACGATATACTCTCCCTCCGTTGGAATGTGGCGCAGGCGGGCCATGACCAGACCTCCTACAGTGTGAAATTCTTTGGTTGAGAGGTTGAGGTCCAGAACCTCGTTTACTTCGGATATGGAGAGACGCTGTTTATCCCTGCCTAAATCAACTCCTTCAGTTGTTGCTTGACGAATACGGCCAGGTCGATCCTGCTCTTCATTTGACTTCGAATTATTGATAAGGGTATCTCAGCTCTGGCAGCGCCAGCATGCCCATCTGGTTATTTTGGAACGCTTCACATGTCTGATGTGTTCCTGCTCAACCCTGAGGAGTGCCACGAAGCTCAAGTTATCGGCCCGTTTGATGTGGTTTATCCGATAGATGAACACATGTTTGACTTTCCGCCACAATAGCCGTCTCAAAGCCAAGGCGCTGACCATAGCATCCGGGTCCGCATCAATAAGAATACCTAAAGTATCCTGTGGGTTCACCACCTCCCGGAGCCGCTTTAATTTTTCCACAAAGGAGATAGATTTCGGCAGGGGATGATTCCTTATTAATGGGCCTTTGTCATCGGTCATTTCTGAAATTAGCCTCTAATCCAAGTTCGTTCGATCCGCGATGATGAAAATTTTCATATATCGGATTACTCGCCTGATAATATATTTCTTAGCCGGTCAAGATCAGCGGTATGACCAAGCGCTATCAGCGTATCACCGGTATCGATGCGTGTTTGTGAGGAAGGGTTAAAGGCCATTTCTCCATTTTTTTCCTTATGGCCACGATGATAACGTTCATCTCCTGCCGGATTCCTGTGTCTATGAGAGTATGTCCACTCAACCTTGACCTCTCTCCCACATGCAATTCTTCCATCT
Source organism: uncultured Desulfobacteraceae bacterium (assembly GCA_964436665.1). GTDB lineage: Bacteria > Desulfobacterota > DSM-4660 > Desulfatiglandales > B25-G16 > CAYTDY01. Next base: position 1,947 of record CAYTDY010000301.1, on the reverse strand, counting down.
TGAGATCCATATCTTTATCATGGATAGCGAGTTCTAGAAAATCTGTCTCAGCAGGCCTTATAATAGTTTATGCTATCTTTTGCCCGCCAATCAAGCAGGGCAACACCACCCGGTTTGCGCCAGCCCTCAAGAGCTTTTTTTCTGTAGATTCTTCATCTTCCCGAGCCAAGATAAATAAACTAGGATTAAGTCCCCTCACTGTCATTGTGATGAATAGGTTATCCGCATCTGATGTCACTAAAGAAACCAATGCTTTGGCTCTTTCAATGCCGGCCTCTACCGGTACCTCTTCGCTTGTAGCATCATCTATAATGTAAGGAATATCTAGATGCTCAAGGTGCTCTTTTGAACCCAAGTTATTATCTATTACCAGCAAAGGAATTCGCTTGACCTTTAGCTCATGGGAAACGATCTTCCCCATGCGGCCATACCCGCATAGAATGTAATGGTCTTTGATCGATTTTATTTCTAATCCTAATCTTCTCCTCCCAAAAATGGATTTGACCTGCAACTCAGCCATGGTCTGTGCCACCATGCCAAGGGTGTAGGCAATAATGCCCATTCCCATGAAAATAAGAAAGATGGTGAAAATCCTCCCCGGTTCATCAACATCCCTGATTTCTCCATAACCCACTGTGGTAATAGTAATAATGGTCATATATAAGGCTTCGAGAAAATGCCATCACTCTATAATCATGTATCCCATGGTTCCGATCAACAGTACCAGCCCTAACATGATCAGACTTCGGATAATTTTTTTGCCGCCACTGGAAGGAAACATGCCATCCATGCCTTTTTTTGTTTATGATTCTAATTTAAAGCATTAGAAAGGGGCCAGAGGCTTGGGGTCATTTTTCCTCAGAATTATTTTCGCTTTGCTTTTTCAACTCAACAATTTCTTTCTTTAATCCTATGATCTCCTTATTCAGGCTCCTTACCTTAAGGTATTTACTCACCAGCCTGGGCAAACTAAGAACTGCGACAATAGCTGCCCCTACTATCGAAGAATAAAAGATCAGGGCCGTGAGAGAGATGTGAAGTTTCCATGCGATGAATTTTAACTCTAAAGGCATACTGTTTTGTATGCTGGCAATGATTATTACTAAGAGAAGTAAAAAAGTTATGATTAATGAAAGGTACATTGTTCTGCTCCTTTGGCTGTTCATCAAAGCCAGCATAGTGGTTAGTATCGTGAGGGGAAAATTATCTCCCCTCAAAATGAACCAAAATCTCTGCAAAGAAAAAGATCCTCAAGGCAGAGATTGTCCCGGTACTATTTCTTGGCCGGGGTTTTCTTTTCCTCCAACCACTTCTTCAAATAGTCAGCGGCCATTTCCTTTCCACCCAGCCCGAATGCTAAGGCCAGTGCCAATGCTGTACATCCAAAGGTAATTTTAAAGGCAGAAGCTACGATTTCTTCACCTATGCCCAACTGAACAAGGGCAATGGCTCCAGAGAAGATTATAATAGCATAAAGAGCGGCTTTACCCAGCCCTTCAGCAGTGGTCAATCCGGCATTGGAGGCGGCAGTGTGTACAACCGCAGAAATAAGATTTCCAAATAGAAGCCCCAGGGTCAAGATGATGACAGCGGCCACAACATTTGGGATGTAAGTAAACACCTTGTTTAGAAGATCAGATACAATGGGTAAACCCAATGCATCAAACGAGGCAATGATTACCAGAATCATGATAAACCAATATATCAACAACCCCACGATCTCCGATGGGGTTTTGGTAATATTCCCTTTTTCTAAAAAATCCTTTACCCCTGTTTTCTCCCCAGCGCTATCAAAACGGACCAGTCTTAGAAGTTTCACTGCTCCCGCCTTTAATAATCTGGCGATGATTAACCCTAATACAAAGATGATGATCGCCCCGATCAGCTCGGGCAGGAATGCCGTAATCTTGGTGGCAAAGGCATTCCATGCCCCTGTAACAACGGTTG
>CAYTDY010000300.1:0-2884 GCA_964436665.1 uncultured Desulfobacteraceae bacterium | reverse complement strand
CTCCAGGTCGAACGAGTGGTTATATGTCGACCCTGAGTATCCGGAGGTTTACCCGCCTTAGGTGTGGTTTATCCCTCCTGATTTTAAAAGTGTAAGAAGGGTCAAGAGGATACGTCTACCCAAATTTTCCCAATTTTCAGTCCTTCTGGTATGATCAAGTCCTTCCTAACCGTCTTAGTATCCACTTCCCTGCTGGTCAGAGTGCCTAAATCCAGTCAGCGAGTTCCTAACACAACATCATGCGGCTGAATTTGGCTTGATATACAAGGAGAAATTCTCTATACTCCGGTCACAAAAAAAGGACTTTTTATCATGTTATCATGCGACAGGTTTCATTCCACGTTTCAGCAACCTTCGGTTTAGCTTCTCAAGGCCATAAAGGCCACCATTGATAGCCATGCTCCGAAGCCAGTCCCCAAAGGCATCTGATGAGGGAATCCTTTCTAAAGGTAAAATCTCCTTTAGCCCCTCATCTGCCCTTATCTGGCGTATGTCTTCCAAGCTCCGACCACCACCGTTGAGCATTAAGATGAGTGGGAAAATGTATTCAGATGGGTTGTATCCAGCACCACTACCAGGCCTGGGTAGATATCTGTCTATTGACTTTAAGAATCCCAGTCCCACTGCAAATTCACCCAGTAATGCCAAACCTGCATGGGGGGTTATCATGTCTCTGGTCATTTCTACCTTGAAAGGAAGTATTGTTTGTCGTATCATTTTATCTCACCTCGTTGGTTACGGTTTCATTTATGTTTGAATAGATGTATCTTACCGAATCAACGAGGTTTTTCAATTTTTTTGATATAAATATTAACTTTAATATCGGGATTGGGGATTCTATTTGACTATAGTAAGAGGGTTTAGTATTAGAAAATAAAAAAAATATATATTATAGTAATTATGGATTTGACCCTAACATCATTTTTATACTAGGAGACCTTTGCATAACCTACCAAAAATTGTCAAAATGGATCGTATCGTGGAGGTAAAAGAAAACCCCTCATGTTTTTAATCCAACATGACATGGAGTAGTAGTAAAAAGCCACTAAAAATATAAAATAACTATTTGGAATTACTTGATAATCAAGCAGTTTTATGTCATATTTTCCCTCAAAAAATAGATAAAACAAAGGAGAGAAATATGGGATATAAGAAGGTAGATAAAACCGTCAGCTTTGCTGAACTATCCTTGCTCAGTTCAATAGAAAATAATCGCAGTGTAAAGATGATGGAAAGGATAAGTAAGGCAGTTAACTGGGAAAACATAGAGGCCCTTTTACAAGAATACTATCATATTGGCCAAAGCCATGAAGGAGCCGATGCCTACTCCCCATTGATGCTATTAAAGTGTATGTTACTCCAGAAATGGTTTCATATTCCCTCAGATCGTGAACTTGAAAACCAGATAAACGACAGTATATCCTTTAAAAAGTTTTGGGCCTTTCCCTTGAAACACCCTCTCCTGACTATTCTACCTTCTCTCGATTCAGAAGCAGATAAACGAAAGATGCCATGATAAAGCTCAACAATGAAGTACTCCAGGCATTTGCAAAGCGAGGATTAAGCATTAATGAAGGCATAGCAGTCGATGCACGATTGGTAAAATCAGCAAGTAGACCTATGAGCAATGATGATTTGAGGAAACTGAAAGAAAAGAGGAATACACCTGAAGGTACAGTGGATAAGAATGGTAATCCTTTAAAGTATTCAAGGGATCTAGAATCAGATTGGACAATCAAGAATGATACACCTCACTATGGACTGAAAGAACATGCCTCAGTAGATGTACAGAGTGGTTTTGTTTTGGCTACGACGCTGACTCCTGCATCTGAACATGATTCGAAGTATCTCCCCTATCTCACGATAGCCAGTTGTCATACTGAAGACCCAATAGAAAAAGTTTACGGGGATAAGGGATATTATGGACACCCCAATCGAGCCTTTCTCCATATGAATGGAATACAAGATGGAATCATGCGGAAAGATACTACCACTGCCGAATTGACAGAGATTGAGATAGACAGGAACAGGAAGATATCAAAGAAGAGATACATTGTTGAACAATACTTTGGACTGAGTCATTTACATGATGGAGCATACAGAGCGAGGTTTACCACGATTCTCAAAAACATCTGGGATACGATGTGTAGGCAGACCTGCCCCGTGAAATGCGTAGCATATTTCACTGGGGTGTCGTTCAATATATTCAGAGGCTCTAAGTTGTTGGCTAATGCATAACGATAATGGAGTGGTATGCCCAAAGACAAAAAGAGGGCATACCGAGACAAGGAAAAGCCCATCCAGGTTTATTAAACGGAGGTATACGCAGAAGAAAATCTCATTAATAGATTGAGACTGAAGAATTAATCGACAATTTTTGTCAAAAATTGTCATTTGAAGGGCAGTTTATTCATTTTGTGGAAAATTCAAAGGTCTCAAATCGCCTCCATTCGTCCCTGGATTATAAAAATCCGAATGATTTTGGAAAAGATTTTAAATTGGCAAAAGTCGCTTAATAGGGTGTTCCTTTTTACTTGACCAGATCAGTACCGATGGGTCTATGTTGCATAAGCACAGCTTTAACCTCATATGTATAAATCAATGATTTCTGAACCTGAGGAACGCGCATCCGATCGATAATATTGAATTTCTACTTTAAACTAAAGCATATAACAGAAGATGCCCCATGTGTAGCTTTTCAGAGTGGAAAAAGCACTATCTTAAAAAGATAGCCGTTCACAACATTAAAGAAGATGGACAATACCAGAAATGTAGGGGTTCGATTCGTTCGACCTTGAGGCCTTTCGGCCCCGAGCCTTTCGGCCCCGAGCTCAAGGCCGAGGGGCTCAAGGCCGAGGGGCTCTCGACAGGTTATCGAACCCGC
>CAYTDY010000299.1:0-2900 GCA_964436665.1 uncultured Desulfobacteraceae bacterium | reverse complement strand
GTGGTGGGGCGTTGAAAAAGAAGGATATGGTTTCACTGGTTGGTTTCGGAACCTTCAAGGTGGCACAAAGAAGTGCCAGGACGGGAAGGAATCCACAGACAGGTGCAGAGATAAAGATCAAGGCAAAGAAGGTCCCCAGGTTTGTACCGGGGAAAGCTTTGAAGGATGCTGTAAGTTAGTCAGTATTTAGAAGGATTGTGGTAATCAGGAAGGGATCATGACCTCACATGGGGTTTGATATTCCTATCATATCGAGATTCTTGTAGAGGTGCATATACTGGCAAGATGAAATTCTTAGATATGAAAACTAGTGCAGGCTCGAAAAATAATTGGATTAAAAATCAAAAGCATTGGACAGCACCTTTGTGAGGAATTTGAAATTTATGATTTCATGGACGTCTCCCCTTTCTCATATTCGTGATAATTCAAGACCACTTTTCTAAATCAATTGTATAAGTGGAGGGGCAAACATCATAACTACAAACAGGGCAGTGTTTCCCGCATGTAGGACAACGGTTGGGGGACGTCTTAGCTTGCTCTATGAGAACTTGAGATCCGCAATTGGCGCACGTCTCATATTTGGCAGGTTTGTCTTTTTCATACTTCTTTGGAATGAATTCATTATGTCCGCACCCAAGATTACATGTCCAAAAATGGAAGGCCTCAAAGGAATCCTCTTCAATGCAAGCGTTATACAAATTGTTATCGCTTGTAACAAAAACTACTGTAACATCGTTTTGCGGGAGAGCATCGGCAATCAACCTCGAAGTTAGAATGTATACTGAATCGACACCATCAAACGCCTTTCCTGGTTGTCTTTTATATTGCTCCAGAATTGCTATGCAGTTTTTTATGTAATCTTGTGCAGGGGATAGAACCTTCAAATCACCATCTTCGATCATATTATGTAACGCTGATATAGCAAGCTGGTATTCTTGCTGAGACACCATGCTATCATTACATGCAGCTAGTAAGGCAGAAACGGTTTCTATGATTCCAATTTCAGGAGTGAAAAGGGTAGAGTTAGGATGGGCTAGGAGTTTTTCGAGATTGTTTTTCCCAATATCATCATAAAAAATTCGAGCTAATGCGCTTGCGTCAAGAACGATGGCAATATCATTCATATCTTTCCCGGAAGATGTAGTCCTCAATCGGTATGCATTGCTTCTTCCTCAGATTTCTGAAGTCCTTAAGTTTTATGTTGCGATCAACGTTCTTCACATCAAAAAGATTGCTTGCTTCACGGAAAATAAATTTCTGTGAGAGTCTAAGAGCGAGAATGGTAAAATAGCTATCCTTCGTTTCACTTGTAGCCTTTTTAAAGAAATCTTGCTCAGAGACAATTCTAAAAGCATTATCTCCCATAGCCACTCGATATTCAGTTATGCCACAAGTGGGAGACATGTCCATAGTTATAGGATTGAGAAAATTGTAAGTTTTTTCTCTTCGCAAGATATTGGTTACAATAGGCCCTTTAGACAATTCATGGCCAGTTTCACTTGTATCCAAGGCCTGAGGATGTATTTGATATGGGAAAGTGCTAGGCATCTTTGACCCCTTTGAAAAATTTATCAATGATGTCCTTATGGTAAGTTATATTCTGATGTAGATTATCTGTTATAAGCGCTAGGTGCTCTTTGTTTTTGTCTAGATTAGGCGCTTCAATATTGTGGTTCATTTCATAGACATTATCTCTCTCAAGAAGCCTAATTCTTATAGCTAATTTCAAACCCTCCTTGATTTCGAAATTTAGGTTCCATAGACGAGTAAAAGCATTCTTACCGTTTACATGGGATCTCTCCGTGTCCAAGTCAAAACTGTCTATCTGAAATAAATCAAACAGAACCGTTTCGTTAGCTAGAAATGCCTGAAAGCCTTTTTTATCGGCTTCCTCTAAACGAATAACATAAGCAAAATTAACACCACACGCAACTATAGGTGTGTAGGGTAATCTTTCAAGGTAGATTCTTACAAATTCTGGACTGCGAGCTTCTGCGATATCACTTATTTCCGATTCTCTGACTTGAAATCGCTCCAAGTCAGCAAGGAATTGAGTTCCCTTTTCTCTGAAATGAATCTCTCTAGCAATAGGAACTTGCCCAGGAGTGACTGTCTTTCCCTCTCCAATTTCTATGCCACATTCGTTTTTTAGGAATTCTGCAGTAAGAATACTGGGATTGAACCTGCCAATTACAACAGTACTAACAAAACCTAGTTTAAGATCCATGGAACGAAACCAATTTATGCTTTACTTTAACCTGAGAGCCTTCAATGGCAACTTAATATCATACAATGGTGGCAAAATCAATTAATTAGCTTATATACCGATGGAAATTTCACATTTCTACACTTTTTGCGAAGGAATTCCAATACTTAGGCTTAAGCCGGAAGGCTACCCTCCCTTAAAAGAGGACCCATTAAAGGGCAGGCCAAGAAAAAAACACCTCTCCTGCTAAAAAAGTCTCCATTTTTTACTTGGCGACAGCGCCCGCATCAGCACGGCCTCGCTTTAGCCTCCTTCTTCTCAGGCTCTCACCCGCCTGGTGATAACTGCTATGTATCTGCAATTTGTCACCCTTCACAAATGTCTTGGTACGATTCTCATCTCATCAGCCCCTCCTGCTTGTGGTTTTTGGTCGCTACCCCATATTTTTCATAAATTTCTGGAAGTCCTACACTATTTGTCCTCTATTTTACCCTTATTTTTGTTGGTTTACTCTGTGCCTTTATCTGGGGCAGGATTTAATTGTATGATGGAAGTATCTGCGGTGTGGGGCATGAGGCAGGTAGCATAGCGCAAAGGGCATAGGGTATGGAGCATTTCCGAATTCCGAGGACGGAATCTGGAACTCGGAAGAGGGCATAGGGCAGATAGCATAGCGCAAAGGGCCCCAGTGGAA
>CAYTDY010000298.1:0-2915 GCA_964436665.1 uncultured Desulfobacteraceae bacterium | reverse complement strand
CATTCGACTTCGCTCATGGCCGTGAGCCTGTCGAACGGCTTCGTGGCTGAATAGTCACAAAGGATATTAAATTCTATTCCAAAAACATGCAAGATGAAAGGTGTCTATGGAACCAAAATTTTGATGAATCGCTCATGTATCTCTGGAGTTTCCTTTGCTCCCAGCCAATTTTCGCTCAGAAACAATGGGTTTTCCTCAGAATTCAGGAAGCTCCAATGGTGGGTAGTGCCCTAATTTGAAAAGCAATAATTATCTAAGATTTGATTATTACATGTCGACAATATAAGATAATGAATAAAAAAAATACTTGACAAAGCGTACCAAAATGGGTACACTTTGTCTGTGCAAAATATTAAGCGTACATTAAGGGTTAATTTTTTTAAAACAGATGCTGGAAACGAACCAGTTAGAGTATGGTTAAAATCTTTATCATCTGAAGAGAAAAAAATTATTGGCGAAGATATCAAAACAGTACAATTTGGCTGGCCAATCGGAATGCCATTAGTTCGCCCACTTGGGGGCAATTTATATGAAACACGATCAGACTTAAAGGATAAAATTGCTCGTATCTTTTTTACCGTTGAAAGTGATAAGATGATATTATTACATGGATTTATGAAGAAAGATCAAAAAATTCCCCAAAAAGAAATAAATTTGGCTCGGAAAAGATTGGCTGATAGCAAAGGGGGTGATTAGTATGAAAGAAAGAAATATCGGCAGTGATTTTGACGATTTTTTAAAAGAAGAGGGTATCTTTGAGGAATCCCAAGAAACAGCAATAAAAAGAGTTCTTGCCTATCAAATTCAGCAAGCAATGCACAAGAATAACCTTAGTAAAAGTGCTATGGCTAGGAGAATGCACACCAGCAGATGCGCTCTCGATAGGCTTCTTGACCCTTATAATGAATCAATTACCCTTGAAACAATGAAAAAAGCGGCATTTGCTGTGGGCAGGACTTTAAAAATTGAACTTGGTTAAGCTATAATCACACAAAAAAAGCATGTCCCTAAATAATAAAGGACATGCTTTTTTATTCGAAATAATGTAATCGTTCAATATCCTGTGGTAGAAAAAAGGAGGTATAGTTGTTCATCACCTTTGAAGGGATAGATGGTTGCGGGAAATCCACACAGGTTTCCAGGTTTGAGGTAACCCTCAAAGAAAGAGGAATCCCTTTGACAGTTACCAGTGAGCCTGGGGGGACAAAAATAGGTCAGGCTATAAGGAAAATACTATTACATGTGGATAATACCCATATAGTTCCATTAGCAGAGCTTTTTCTATACGAAGCTGACAGGGCCCAGCATGTAAACGAGGTAATCAAACCAGCCCTGAAGGCTGGAAAGTGGGTTATCTGTGATCGATATTTTGATGCCACGACGGTGTATCAGGGGGTGGCTCTGGGGCACCATGAGAAATTGATTGAGCAAATAAACCGTGAGGCAACCTTAGGGTGCCAGCCAGACATTACCTTTCTTCTCGACTGTCCAGCAGAGGTAGGCTTGGAAAGAATAGCAAAACGGGATAAGAATGACAGAAAAAAGGATAGGCTTGAAAGAAAAACACTCGATTTCCACATCAAGATACGATATGGATATCTTGCCTTAGCTAACGAGTATAAAGACAGGTTTAAGATTATAGATTCCACACTACCTGAAGACCAGGTCGCACAAAAAATCAGGGAAACAATTTCTCCTTATCTGCCTGGAGTAGTTATTTGAGTTTGTTGAGTTTTTTGGGTTTGTTGTGTTAAAACCCTATAAACTCAATGAACACGACAAACACAACAAACATTAGTATGAGCGCTGCATCATTTAATGAAATAATTGGCCAAGAAAAGGCAATAACCTTTTTGAAAAGGGTTATAGCTAATGATAGGATTGGCTCTGCATACCTATTTACTGGTATCCAAGGAATAGGCAAAACAACCACAGCTCTGGCCTTTGCCTTATCACTAAATTGTGGGAGCCCGATAGATGGGGATGGATGCAAGAAATGTAGCTCCTGCAAAAAAATAATCGATAAAAACCATCCTGACCTTATTACCATAGAACCTGTTCAGGACAAAAAGGTAATCGGTATTGACCAGATCAGGGAGATTAACAGGCATCTTGCCTTCTCCCCAGCCCTTGCGGGGTATAGGATAATTATTTTAGATCCTGCTGAAAAAATGACCGATGAGGCAGCCAATGCATTCTTAAAGACCCTTGAGGAACCACCCCCTCGTAACATCTTTATCTTGAATGTGAGAGATCCAGGAGACCTTTTTCCAACCATTGTTTCTCGATGTCAAAAGGTTCCTTTTAAGGCACTGCCTACAGAAGATATAGTAAATTGGTTAATAAAAAAGGAAAATATGGATAAAGAAAAGGCAAAGATCCTGACCAGGCTTTCAGAGGGAAGTCTGGGTAAGGCAATAACATTAGCCAAGGATGGCCTTTTGGCTGATAGGGCTCATTGGGTGCATATGTTAACCAGTGTTCTTCATGGCTCTTCTGATGTGTTACTTGATGTGGCTCAGAAATTCTCTGAATTTGGAAAAAAGGCGGCCACCGGCAAGAAACTGAAGGATGATAGAATAGCTTTGATGCTGGGAATATGGAAAAGCTGGTACAGGGATATGCTGCTTATCAAGTTGGGAGGTACGGTGGATCTGATTTTAAATTCCGATCTTGGCAGTCTTTGTAAAAAGGTGTCCACCTCATATACTGTTAATGGACTTATTAGATCACTGGCAATTATTGCCAGGGCCGAACATGATCTGATGACCAATAAAAATCTTCTTCTGCTGCTTGAGAGGTCCCTGCTTGGGCTGAAGAGAGCCACGGATTTACAGTAAAAAATATGGTAACTGTTCAGGTAGCCACCAAGGCACCAAGCCCGCCCTCCCCGTCCCGAGACCGGGACGGGATCG
>CAYTDY010000297.1:0-2916 GCA_964436665.1 uncultured Desulfobacteraceae bacterium | reverse complement strand
CCCTTGGTCTTTCCGGTTTTGGTAAATCACGAACAGTAAAAGACGAAAAGTTTGACACTTCTAATTCCTTGAAAAAGATTTCCGTACTTTAATCTAATCCTTTTACCATAACATTTTGTCAAATCAGGTCAATTTAAACAAAAAAACTCCACCCCTCCTTCTGGAGAAATGGAGTCTTTTGATAAAAAAGTAATAGGAAGTTTTCCGCTACTCAGAGGGTTACCCTCCATTTTTTCCGCCAAACCTACTCTCAGAAGTTAATTTTGTCAAGAAATTAAAAAGTACCAATGGATTTCCAGAGCTTTAGAAAGTTTTGAAAGGATTATCACATTCACGCCCGTTTACCCACAAAAGGATCATAAGAGTTAAATTGCTACATCATCTACACAATGTGTTACTATTGACAGACTATTTGATTTTACAATATATTTAAAATGGTTAACCTCTTTTGGATGGTGAATCGAAAATCTTGGTCTATTTGAATATATAGCGAGTAGTGTTGTGAAATAACGTTTTTAATTCAGTAGTGAGACTTTTCGGTATTCCATCTGATTTTAGCAAAAGGGTTGCCTTCACAAGTAAAATAGAGTGACATGTATGCAAGATTGGTACGATGATCACGATCCTTGGGATTACTATGAGCCGGAACCAGATGAACTGCCTCAAGATGAGGCAGAGATAGATGCTACAGAAATTCTTCAGGGATTCTTCGAAGAGAATTGTGAGAAAGTTTTTTATTCCCGGCAGCTTTATGTTCTTCATGAGGATGACTTTTTCCACTGGGTCACTGGCCGTGCGGTCCGAAATCTTTTAGAAGAGGGAAACATAAAAACTGAGTCGAGACCTCTAAAGCATGGTGGAGAGATGCATATCTATTGGCATAAAAGCTTTCGGTACTACAAGAGAGCTGCAAGGGAGCTGGTTTCTCTTGTTAATGAATATGCCAATCCAGAATTTGGCAAGCTGCTTGGTTACACCGCTGAGATGCTGGTTTTGAGTGGCTTTGCCCGTTCTGGGTTTACTATGGTTAGCGAACATAAGGCTACACGGTCATATGGGGACTTGAAATATACTGAAACGGAGCATGATTTAGACTTTATTTTTGAGCGAGATAGACGAGCTTACGGTGTGGAAGTCAAAAACACATTAACTTACATGGACCGTGATGAATTTGATGTTAAGATCCGTATGTGCAAATACCTTGGGATTACACCAATATTCACAGCCCGGATGCTACCGAGAACGTGGATTCATGACTTAAATAAGGTTGGAGGATTTGCTTTAATCTTTAAATGGCAGCTATACCCATTGAGCCATAAAAAACTAGCGGATCGTGTGCACTCAGAACTAGGAATTCGAGCTGACGCTCCTCGTGCTCTCGCTGACGGAACGATGAAAAGATTTACGGATTGGCATGAGAAAAAATGTGAATTTACATAGCAATTCACATGCAAGAGAAAGTAAGTTACTTAAATTATTATATAAATTTTCTACCCCTATGAATACTTATTTGCTATCTGTATAAAATAAAAAAATAGGCCATAACTAGATTCGTGGTCTAATGTGGTATGCTCAGTATTGTAACTGATGCTATCTACATTCAATAGAAATGTAAAGTTTTAATCCTGCGCTTGTTTCTCATGGGCTTTGTTATGGGGTGGATCCCCTTGCGATGATAATCCAGCAATAAGGTGGGCCCATAGACTAACGTTTTTATGCTCATGCCTGTAATCCCCGACTTGTGGGTTCTTTGCCATCTTGATCTTTTTATGTGATATGATACATATGCCATGAAAATGAACACAAATACGGTCATTCAACTGACCGTATTTAATAAAATTTGGTCATTTTCATAAACCACATCACTGGAACTGCCAAAAGCCGAGACTATTTTCTCAGGTGACCACATGTATTTCGAATTCTTCAATCAGCCCTTCATCGGCAAAGCTGAAATAGTAATTATCCCCGATAATAACGCGACTCAGTGTCACATCTTGAATATGGGTTATCCGCACAATTTGCCATATAAGCTCATTTTGGCAGACTCCCTCACATAACGATTTTATGAGTATTAATTCAAAAAACCGGAATTCCTCAATAAATCCGAAGCGTTTACAACTGCTTTTACCTCCTTGCGGAATGCGCTGAACCGGTTATATTTTTCACTATAGTAGGTGTGGAGTATTTTCACGGCCTTGCTTTTTTGACCCATTGCCAGATAAGCCTCGGCAAGAGAACCCAGCACCTGAGCGGCCCTTTCGTAGGCGCGTCTGTGCTTGTTTGAAACAATATGTTCTATCCGTCTTTTTCCGATTTTTTCAGCCCACGAAAGATATTCGGCAGCCTGTAATTTTATCTCTTTATTTTGTTTTAATCCCTTGATGATTTCATCGTAAAAGGATGTGCCCTTGCCGTCATCAGTTGAAAACCTTTCCGAATAGATTGTCCTTTTGTTTGCATAGTCTTTAAGAAGGGTTTTTATTGTGCCTGCCTTTTCAGAGTGATCAGCAAGAACAGATAGGACAACCCCAAAGACAACACCTGCATTATTACCGGATGACCAACCCACGCCTTTTTCATTTTTTGCCAGGGCAAATGCGCTGTTCAAATTGCCCGACATCAACAGAGCCCTTGCGTACAGTTCTTTTCCTTCATCAATTGCCTTGCGTCCCTCAAAAAATTTTATAACCGTGTCAAGTTCATTGTCCCTTTTCCCCTGTGTGGTTGCTTCATCCATAAGATCGAGCAGGTTCTGATCACTCATATATGAAAAAAATCTTTCCCGTTTTCCGAACAGAATATAGTTAGCATCATTCAATTCTTTAGCCGCATCTATCATAAATTCCGCAACACGCTCCCTTGGCTTGCCTTCTTTTAATGCCTTCAGGCCTTCTGTACTTACACGAATAATGCCTT
>CAYTDY010000296.1:0-2948 GCA_964436665.1 uncultured Desulfobacteraceae bacterium | reverse complement strand
GACCTTGCTGGAATATGGGAAACAGCTGGAAAATATGCAGATGCTGAAATTAATCCCCAACTTGTAGAAATTGATAGGTTACTACAGGAAGCAGGATATTCTGCCGGAGAGAGTGAAAGAGCAATAAATGAGGCTTATCCGATAGCAAGAAGAAGTCTGCAAAAATCTATCTATGAAAATATGGTAGCAGGGGAACAGGGACTTGCAGCTATGGGTACTGGTCGAGGTGGCGGAAGGCAGGAACTCTTAGCACGGGCAGGAGAACGTGAAGCTACCGGAGTTGAAGCTATTGAAACTCAAAAGATGAGGGAAATGGGTGCAATACAGAGAGCTTTGGAAAATTATAAGGGTCAAATGGGAACAACAAGAACAGGTCTTTTGGGACAGCGTGGCAATCTTCAGGCAAGCTACGCAGAACAATTAAGAGGCAATAGATTTAATGAAGCAGCTACAAAAGCAAACATTGGACTTGGATATGCCAATCTTGGAGAAAGCTCAAGGCAGTTTAATGAATCCCTAAAAGCCAGTTCGGGCGGTACGGGAAGTTATCTTGACTTATTTTCTAATGCAGGAACTACATATACACCGACAATAGAAGAAATAAATGCACTGCTTGGAACAGGTGCAATACACCCTTCTTCACAAATAACTCCCGCACAGAGATATAAAAATGCAAAAAGGCTTAATTTTTAACGGAGGCATTATGGATGATATAAAAACAAAAGGGACAGCAATTTTAAAAGATTATATAAATCAGATGAGAGCTGCTGGCTTTGGTGATCCTTTAATAAAAGAAAAACTACTGGAGGCGGGAAGTATATCTGTGCCTAATCAGTTGCCTACAAATTTTGGGCAGACTTGGTCAACTGGTATGTTTGGCGAATTTAAAAAATCTCCAATTAGTAGACCGATTAATACAATACCATCCCCTAATGAATATATGGAATATATGCCTGGTGGGGGAGTGGTAAATAGGATACCCACTTATGAGGAGTTTTCAAATAGAAATGTAAACACAGGTGGATTCAAGGGTACTCGAAACCAAAACCTGATGGCTGCACTTCAAAGAAAACTACAGGGTTATTCAGGTCCTACCGTTGGAGCTTCGCAGACTGCCTACGAAATGGGAATTGTGGGACTCCCCCAGCAACTTGCAAACCAGTGGATACCACAGTATATGAAAATTGCCGAACAAAAAGCAGAAGAAAACAGGAAAAATGAAGAATATGAAAATTTACAATTACAATATCCGCAAATAGATATACAACCTGGAGATACAGCCGATATGATTGCACAGAAAATAATGCAATATGACCAGATGGCAAATTATATGGAAGAGTCAAAAATGCCTTCAATAGTATCGTCATTGGATAATGCAGTATACCAGGCAACGCTAAATAATGAATCAATAAGCGTAGAAGATGTTATAAATGCCAGTCTGCAACTTGGATATGAAATCACCTTTGATCAAGCAAATGCAATATTTACTTCAGCTTTAAAAAGAGCACAAAATGATATGGAAGGTTAGTCAATGGCAGACCTTTTAAAATATATAGAACCACAAAAAAATACTATTAACCTACTTTCTCCGGGTGAATCCAAATCTTCTAATTCACTCTTAAAATATATTGACACTGGGGATAATACACAAACAACCGAATCTACGTCTACGACCACTAACCCACTTTTTAAATATATGAATCAAGATAATCAGGTTACAGCCACAGGACAGCAAAATCAAAAACATGATTTGTTAAATCCCAAAGGCCAAAGCTGGATGACGAGTCCCGGTGGCGGTGATGTAGAGTGGAATAAACTTAACAACTGGGGAAAATCAGCACTCGTACAAAAAAGAGTGTTTAAAGATTTATCAATGTCAATTCCAATGATAGGTTTGGGACTTGTCCAATGGCCAGTACAGGCACACAGAAAGACATTGGAACAGGGTTTAAAACTTCCTAAGGGATTATTTCCTACTTCAGAAAAAAGATATGCTATATTTCCAAAATATACACAAGTGAGTGGCACCAAGAATAATAAATGGGGCAATATTGGGTATCTTCCGGCATTTATATACAACCTGTTGTTTGGTCCAGGTGCAGAAATAGTGGAACAACTGGAGACTTCCGGAGGATCAAAGGCGATGGCACAATCTTATGGGCAACATCCATTATTAGGTCCTTTAGGTACAGGTTCTTCTCTTATGTTGCCGGTACTTGTAGCAAAAGGTTTTCTGCCTAAAGAATATGCATATCCAATGGCAGCACAGGAAGGCTTAATGAAGGGTCCACTTGCACCACCTGAACCATCACTACCCTCAAAACTTGCCCAAAAAGCATTTAAAAAATTTATGGAGTCTGATAAAGCATTAAAGTTTAAGGAATTTACCGGACTGCTACCCGAACAAAGAGAATATTATAATATTCAGTGGAGCTACGAACTTGAAAAATCACGACTACTTTCGGAAGCAGGCAGGAGTAAACTCTACTCAAAATTAAAAGGTTTTACTTCTGCTGAAAAAGAATCCTTTATATTAAACCTTGAACTGGCAAAACCCAAGACTGCTGAAGCTATGGCCTTGTATAAAAAAGCGGGGATTAAAATACCAAGCCCCACAGCAAACGTAACCGAAGCCCTTAAACTGTGGAACGCACATTCAGCTGAAGGTTTACAATATATGATGGAGGCTACCGGAGGTCAGATATATAAGGGTGGTTCAAGAGGAAAGTTACTTACAAAGACTGCACTCCAAAAAGGAAGGGGAGAATTTAAAACTCCCTTGATAGATGAAATGAAAGCCTTTAGAAGTGAAGTCAAAAAAATGGGTGGAATTTCAGAAGAAGCAGCTAAACTTTATAAAGATACTATTCCTAAAGAATTAATAAAAAAGAACGGTCTATCACTTGAAGAAATAGCAAAACAACTTAAAGTAACTCCAGAGGAAGCAG
>CAYTDY010000295.1:0-2962 GCA_964436665.1 uncultured Desulfobacteraceae bacterium | reverse complement strand
TGGCGCTGGGACCCAAAAGAGGTCTGGTCTTTGATAACATGGCTTTGCTACGCAGCCCTTTTACATCAGAGAATGGCTATAGGATGGCGCGGCAGACGCTCAGCCCTGATGTCCATAGGGTGCTTTTTAATCCTGATCTTCACCTTTGTTGGGGCCAATTTTTTGATGGAAGGATATCATAGTTTTAAGAGCTTAGAAGGAAACCGATTGCCATGATAAAAATAGTTAATATAGGCATGAACCATGAGACAGCACCGGTTGAATTGAGGGAAATGGTTGCCTTCGGAGAGCATAATATCAATGAAGTGATGAACGCCATCAAAAGTATTAAGGATATTATAGAATCCATAGTTCTATCTACCTGCAACCGTACGGAGATATTGTTCACAACAGATAAGGAAAAAGAGGCCAAGGAATCTGTCATAGAACTCGTCTCCCATTTTAGTGGAATTAAAAGACAGGAACTTGCACCAACACTTTATACCTACGATGATCAGGAGGCAATACGCCATATATTCAGGGTAGGTGCAAGCCTCGATTCAATGATAGTTGGCGAACCACAGATACTCGGACAGGTTAAAGAGGCCTATAGGGTAGCAGTTGAGCATAAATCATCCTCTGTAATTCTTAACAGGCTAATGCATAAGACCTTCTCACTGGCTAAAAAAATACGAACTGAGACAGACATATCAGGAACCCCCGTATCTATAAGCTTTGCGGCTGTAGAATTGGGCAAAAAGATATTTGGAGATTTACATGGGAAAAAGGGTCTTTTGATAGGAGCTGGAGAGGTGGCAGAGCTTGCTGCCAAGTATCTTTTGAATAACAGGATAGGTAAAATCCTGGTAACTAACAGGACCTTTAGCCGGGCCGTGGAATTAGCAGATCAATTTCATGGAAAGGCAATTTCCTTTGACGAGATAGATGATCAACTTCTTCATGTAGACATTGTTATCACCTCCACCGCCTCCCCGGAACCGATAATCTCTTTTAACCAGGTAAAAAGAACGATGAAAGGCAGAAAGAATAGACCACTTTTTTTCATAGATATTGCTGTGCCCAGAAACGTCGAACCTGATGTAAATGGCATAGATAATGTCTATGTCTATAACATTGATGACCTTAAAGGAATTGTCGGGCTAAACATTAATAAAAGAAAAGGGGAGGCAGTTAAGGCAGAGAGGATGGTGGATGAGGAGGTCATCAGGTTCAGCGAATGGCTCAAGACCCTGGATATTGTTCCAACTATAGTAGCCCTACAGGATAAGTGTGAAAAGATATGCCGGACAGAGCTGAAAAAAACCCTTTCCAATCTTGGTAATCTGACACCAGAGAAGAAGAAAGATGTGGAAAATTTGACTTTATCTATTACTAGAAAGATTTTAAATGATCCTATAGTCTTTTTAAAGAGGAAGGGGGAAAGGAGTTCTCGAAATCTTTATTTAGATGTTGCCAGAAAACTATTTAATCTGGATTCTGATAATAAAGATACGGAACCTGAATGAGGTGAATAATATGGATCTAAACAAGATGACAGAGATTATTAAAACACATCCCGATTTCCATAAAGTAGGTATGATCGCTAGCCACCTTGGTATTGTCAGGTCTTTCTCAAGGGATGGCAAAGCTGTGTCGGGTCTTACTGTGGAATTTGACAATAGAAAGATTGGGGAGATTATAAGAGATATAAAATCAAAACCCGGAATAGTGGAAACTCTCATTGAAACAAACACTGGCTATCTTAAGGTTGGTGACGAGATTGTAACAATAATGGTGGCAGGCGATACCAGGGATAATGTATTCCCAGCCATTATTGATGCAATAAACCGGCTAAAATCAGAAGCAGCGACAGAAAAAGAGCAGTAATTTCATTTTTTTGCGATGTAAACAAAGCGCCTTGTAATAGCAGGTAGTAATCCTAAACTGAAGTCGACCTTTTGGGAATATTATCATGAACCTATTCCCCCTTTCCGTATAATAGATAACAATTGTTTTGTTTCAGCTCTCCATTCATCCATTTGTGCATTGCTCGAAATAATCTTTGAAATTATCTTTAGTGAGTCCGACAGAGAAGTGACATATGCCTCTTTAACCTTTATTGAAAAACCTTTCTTTGTATATTCCGTTAATGCATTAAAGATAGTTTCAATAAGTTCCTCATCTTCAACTGGTAAATCTATGGTAAAAACCCTATTGTTTATTGATATGGTTATTTCCTTTAATTCCTTCATTTCAACTTATCCTACTTATCCAACCTTTGAAGAAGCAACGCCAAAATCAAAGGCCTTCAAATTTGACTCCAAAAATGCCTGTTTTGTTGTCTTAGAAATTGTATCCTTGAGTATATCTTCATCCAAAGGAATAACCTTGCTACCAACCAATGCCCCGAGCATAACCATATTCAGGGATAAAGGATTTCCAGCCTTTTCTGCCAGCTCATCACCATCCAAAGCTATTAACGAGCGAACATTATCTCTTATCAAATCAAGGGATTTATCAATATCAGGATACACTCCCTGGCCTATTGCTACAGTAAAGGGAGGAAGAGGATGAATATTGGTAATAACTACAGTATCCTTGTTACATTTGTTCAATGCCCTCAATGTCTCCGATGGCTCAAAACCAATCAAAACATCGGCCTCACCCTCTGATACTATTGGGCTTGTTGCATCTCCTATAACAACGGCTGACTCAACAATACCGCCTCTCTGGGCCATTCCGTGAATCTCACTTACTACCGCAGGAATACCGGCAGACAGGCATGCCTCGCCAAGCAGCCTCGATGCGAGAAGATTACCCTGACCTCCAACACCAACAAAGACTATCCGTTTAGTTTCCATACGTAACTCCTTTTTCGATTTACCTTTTTTGATTGGCTATTGACAATTATTCTTTTTTCAATCTTAACGGCTTCGTAAAAAGTCGGTTTCAGTGAATGTGTCATTTCGACCATAGGGAGAAA
>CAYTDY010000294.1:0-2965 GCA_964436665.1 uncultured Desulfobacteraceae bacterium | reverse complement strand
CAGGAAAAATAAACAAAAATCCTTCACGTCCTTCGCCTGCTCCGCTGTGCCCCGTTAAATTTACGTAAGTAACAGTGAAACGCATTTAATTGGGGTAGGTGAGAAGCATCGTACTGGGGCCTGCCCCGTAGCTCCGGGAGATGGTACTGGGGTGAAATGTCTTTGGCTTAGAATACTAATGCCTGCTTAGATAAAATTGAACGGGTTACATAAGAGCAGCAAGAAAATTTACCTATTACTATTTCACTGGTATGACAATGATGAGGGAATTTGGGATATGTTGGAGAATCGCAGACTTGCCCGCATTAATATTTACAAATAGAAAAAATGATTCCATCTTTAGCTAAACGATGGTATATTTCTCGACAAATGGGTCAAATTATCAAGGATAATCTATTATGCAAATTGAGTTAAGCAGGCATGCTAAAAGACAGATAAAATAGCGAAAGATAGCGGAAGAAGAGATAAGAGAAGTTGTAACTGATCCTGAGCGCATAGAGGATTGTATGCATGGAAGGAAAAATGCGTTTAAAAAAATCGGAGATAAGTTGCTGAAAGTGACATATAAATATGATGGGGAAAAACTGGTTATTATCACGGCGGTGATAAAAGGGAGATGAAACCATGAAAATAGAATACGATAAAGAGGTGGACGCCCTTTATGTCAGATTGCAGGAAAAGTATGTGGCCCGCACAATAGAGATTGAAGAGGGTCTGAATTTAGACATTGACGATGAAGGAAAATTAATCGGGCTTGAGGTATTGGATGCCACACGTAGGTACTCCCTATCTGATATATTCAATATCTCAACAGAGAATCTAATATTAGACAAGGGTTTGCTGGAGGGGACGCTTGGTTCCGACCCTACCCTCTGACCACTGATCGCTGACCCGTTCGACAAGCACACGGCCCTGAGCAACGTCGAAGGGCTCCGACCTCTGTGGCTCTGAGGCGCCGCTCTCTGCCTTCAAGCTACCAGCTATTCCCTATGATCTACTTGTCAGCCGCTTGCCCGCCGTATGTCTGGCTGGTCTTTTTGGTTGATCAACTATGAGCTAACTCCTGTAACCCATAACCTTGTGCCTATTCACCCATAACCTAATAACCTATAACCTTTTACCTTGCACCCCTTACCTTTTATTCGGTCATAAAAATTTATTTAATTATTTAGAGACATTCCCATTTGCACTGCTGATCTTTTTACCGCAAAAAATAAAAGAGATATGATTAAAGTAATGACTATATTTGGCACTAGGCCAGAGGCGATTAAATTGGCGCCGGTAATAAATGGCCTTGAACAGAACCCGGAAAAGATTCAATCGCTCGTATGCGTCACGGCCCAGCACCGTGAAATGTTGGATCAGGTGCTGACCCTGTTTGAGATCAAACCGGATTATGATCTGAATATAATGGTATCTGAACAGGACCTTTTTGATGTGACCTGCAACGTGATTCACGGGCTTAAACCGATTCTTGAAAAGGAGCGGCCCGATTTTGTCCTGGTCCAGGGGGATACCACAACCACCGTACCCATGCAAAAGTGTGAAGGACCAAAAGTTATGCACTTTCTGCACGAACGTCCCCTTTTACTTCATATATTGCCTTGGTTTAATTCCATCCCCAAAAAAAAGTTATTCAACTTAGGAAACAACGTCCCCAAAATTATTTTCCCCTTTTTCCTTTTCTTGACAAAATAAACAAGATGTGTATAGATATGTGTATAAGGAGGTGCCAAAATGCGGACAAATATAGTTCTTGAAGATAGTTTAGTTAAAGAGGCATTAAAGTATAGCCGGGCAAAAACCAAGAGAGAACTTATTCATCAGGCCTTAGAGGAATTCGTTAAAAACCGTCGCCGTTTTAACCTCCTCGACTTGGCAGGAAGAATCGAATTTACCGAAGGATATGACTATAAATCCCTGCGTGAGGGGAAAAGCAATGATTCTGGTTGATACTTCAGTCTTAATTGATTTTTTTAAGGGAACGAAAGGCAATTCATCCCAAAAATTTGAACTGATTTTACGGCAGGATATACCATTTGGGATAAACTCATTCATATTTCAGGAAGTTCTCCAAGGGGCCAAATCAGAAAAGGAATATAAAACGCTAAAAAAATATTTGGAGACCCAACGCTTTTATCATCTAAAAGATCCAGTTGATTCATTTGCTAAGGCTGCACGAATCTATTTTGATTGCCAAAAAAAAGGCATTACCATCCGTAGCACCATCGATTGCCTTATTGCTCAGACTGCTTTGGAGCATGATTTATTCCTTCTTCATAACGATAATGACTTTAATGTTATGGCTACTGTCATCCGTCTGAAGATCTATTAGAAAAAAGAATGTTCAAACCTTATATATTTATTTGAATTACTATTGTCTGCCCCGTGAAATGTTTACCCCGTGCAATGCTTTTAGCTTTCTATTGCACTGGGGCCTGCCCCGCTTGCCCCATTAAATCTTGTTTTCCTATTTTAATTGGGGTTAAATGCTTGCCCTATGAAATGCAAGGCATATTTCATTGGGGTGTAAACCTATTTCACTGGGGAGCTAACTCAATCTTGGAAAGCGTGTGATGGAATTGAAGGAAGAGATTAACATGAGTCAAGAGCAGACCCCTTCAGACCTATGTGCTTACACAGACCAGTGAAGGCGGTGCTACCCTAACCAATTGCAAAAACTTCCGGGCAAAGGAATTCAGTTGATGATCCAAAAGCACCTACGTTCGCCATTACCACAGATAATTACTGATTTACCAATGGACGTCCCCCATATGATATAAGGTAAGAACGTCCCCTACGAACAAATGGACGTCCCCCATGACAAGGGCGGAAATGTGTATCAATATCTTCAAAAAAGTGATAAGGTGAAAACGTCTTCCATTACATTATGAACGGTAGGAGGTAAACAACATGAGTGTACAACTAGAAATACCTGAAGGGGTAACTCAGGCGATCAGATTGC
>CAYTDY010000293.1:0-2984 GCA_964436665.1 uncultured Desulfobacteraceae bacterium | reverse complement strand
CCTCATTGAAACCGCCTATAGTTAAACTCAAATTTACTTTGCCGGATGTTGTGTTAATAGTCGTGTTCTTTATTTTGATCAAGAATATGCATTTACCAAAATCAAACGTTGCATTTACACTTGCAGCCCAGTTTTCCATTATGACAGCTTTCCTGCATACATATTTATATCCTTTCCCACCCCTCGGCTTAAAACTACCAACTGGTATTGTGAAGGTTTGCTCGTCCAATTTCAAAATCACGTCGCTCATTGATGTTGGCAGAATCTCATAAGCGATTCCGCCTTTAATGGTTAGGGTATCTGATGATTTACCTTTCTTGACTTTGACCGACTGAACCTGCAAGTAATCCTCGAAGCCGCTCATAAGCTGAACTGGAATAAATCGTCTGCCGTTAACAATCGTCTCATCGACACTGCAAAGGCCCCAGTAATTTCCAATTTCGAACTCTACATCAAAGGGGCAGGATAGGCCCGTCAAGTCAATCTTCTTTACCTTCAAAGTAAATTTGTTTCTGTTAGTATCGACGACAAACGAGGTAATTCCTCCCTGTCCACCTTTGGGTATTTTGTGCTTATAGATGTATTTGCCTTTTTTGTTCAGAAATGACAAGGTGCTGGTCTCTTCAAAATATATCCCGCCAATATTCACCTTAATTTTGCTTGCCCCGCTAAAATCGGCGGAAGTTACACCAATCGTTCCCGAAATAACAATACTGTCTTCGCTATCACGTTTGCCCGCCTTCACTAGGCACTTTTTAATGTAAATCCGATCAGCGGGACTGAAATATACAGTCGTGTTTCCTGTTTCGAATACCTCATTTGTGTCGCTAACTGGATTATATATCATTAAACACGCTGGGGGGATTTTTACATGACCCTGTAGTTTCACATTTGGATCATATACTGTGAAATCAAAGGACAGATTCTTCGCTTCGTGTGGCCCAAGTGCCACATTCCAGATTATCTCCCCATCCAACACTACCCCTGGCTCACTTACTGAACCAAGCTTCACATAATCGGGAAGCGACTGGTTAACGGTGAATGAGACTGGCAGAGGCCAAGGATTACTAACTGAAATCCGCTCCCTACAAGAGTGTGGCCCAGATCTTGAAACCTTAGAATAAGTATTCCAGATGGGATATGGTACTACAGAAATAATATTGGGTTCCTCCGAAAAAGATTCTTCCACAACAGAAGTGGATAACATTACAGCTTGTTTTTCAAGCATACTCTTTTCCTTCCTTAATGGATCGTCTACATCAACCGGATCGTATTCGTCACTGAACTCATCTACGATATAAAAATCTACTCCTCTTGATGTTGCCAATAATGTGTAGTTGATGAGTGTATTAGTGTCTATATAGGCTTGATTTATAGTCAGTCCTCTTATATCGGCGCTGCAATTGGGAAAATAGTCAAAAGGAATATCTGAAGTCATATCCACAAAGTAAAGTTCTACAACACGTTCTTCATCCGGTTCAAGAATAATAGCCGAACACCATGTTTCTTTATCTTTCATCAGCCAGACAAGTCTTGAGACGTAATCGGCATCAGAAAAAGTGGCATTGACTGAATATGCGGCAGTTGTATCACCGGTATTCTTCACTAAAAGTTCTGCGAAGGACGTTTCTATCATCCATATTCTAAATCCCGTATCTTTATCGCCTCTGACGAATCCAGTCATTTTCTCTTGTGTGCCGGACCAAAGAACAGATGCATCCAATATTTTAAAGGTACCCTTGGGAATCTTGTGCTTCTGCTCTGTTTCCACCTGTGAAATGAAGTCAAGCAGATTCCACTCTATTGATTTAGCATCCATATGCGTCGCGCAAACACCTTCAAAAGCCATTGTAAAGCCCTGCTGCGCCTCTTCCATTTCTTGCAAGGCAGATTGTGTGTCGTACGAAGTCCATAGAACTGACACGACTACATTGGCCGGAAAGGGTATAAGTATTGTTAATCCTGTTTTCACCAAACTTAATCCGATTATTTGACCAATGCTAAGATCACGTTCCATTTCTGCTCTAATGCGATGTACAACATCATATTTACAAAGCCCCCTTGCAAGTAAGAACCAGTTTGCTGCCATCCGGCATTGAAGGTCCTCCAAATAGAATTGCGCCGTTTCCGAATCCATATCTTGTACACTTTGCCCATTCCCCAATCTCTCAAAACTGCTTATCACCTCTTCCTCAGTTTCAAAGAATTGCTGTTTTTCATGCTGTTCATACAATGTCTGCAATGTATTCCCCTCCTTCATGTATCCGGTGAGAGCCGCAATAGCATCTGTACTATCAGTAATCAATTTTCGCGTGAGTTTCTCTACCCAAATATAGAATTGCTTTTCCGCATGCGCAGGGAAAAATGTATTAGCTAATCCTAAAAGGTATGTGAAAGTGGCTTTCATTTGCTTCTCTGCGATTTTTCCATACAAAAAATCCCCATCATCTGCTAACTCCGCCACTTCCTCAAGCATCAATTCCATAAGCCTCTTATACCATGTTCCCTCATATATCCTTCTAATTTCATCACTTAACTCCAAAGCTGTACCCTCAACAACCTTGAAAGTAAGCGTCGGACTACTTGCGTCTCTTGCATAATAAGGAGCTGAAGCATAAGCCGAAACAATGTATTCGCCATTAATCATAGGCCGCGACACAATAGACCAGTACTCTCCATCTGTTCCGTAGGGGCCAAATATAATCTCAGAGCTTTCACCTGAGGGCAATATCATGTGACCTGTTACATGCGCCCTCTCTAAAAATCGCAAACCGTCCTGGGTATAGACAGTCGCAATGAGATTTACATCTATATCTTGTGGATACTCTCCTGATACCCTCTCATCTTCTATACTCAGCGTAACCTTTAGTTTGTCAATATGAGCGTATACTCTCTTAGAGGCAGAGCCTTCCAGATAACCGCTGCTTTCGGGAGGTTCGGCTATGACATCTACTATAAAAGGTCCGGGCTCAGTGAAACGATAC
>CAYTDY010000292.1:0-2984 GCA_964436665.1 uncultured Desulfobacteraceae bacterium | reverse complement strand
GGTATGATTCTCTTGCTCAACATAATCCCTTGCCCCATAAAAAGATAGCTTCCATTAGCAAGGGAAGCCTCCTTTTGAATCAAATAATATATAGTATCATACAATCCACCATGTTGAAAGCGAAACCTCGAAAACGGCACACTGCAAGTACGTCTTGAGCCAGCCCTCGTTGAAAACCTTGATTCTGCTTAATGGCTCTTTGTTGTTTGCCATTTCTCGAGACCGTTATGCTCAACCTTTGTTTGTCGCGGTCTTACCTTTCTGTAGACCCTGAGAGGGCTCATATGTTTTCCGTTTATGGTAAGGAGATCTTTCTGGATGGATATGCCAAACAGTCTTTCATTCTCATTGAGGTAAGGTAGAATCAGTCTCCAGTCCCTCTCTTCCATGGAAACGATCTCACCCCCATTTAATTGTTCATCATCCACCTGTCGAAAGGGATCCCTGACATAGATGGCGCCTCCAGATGCAAGGGAAAAGAGGTTGGAGCCTGGATATGGCTCAGGCTGGGGCCGGACTTGACCGTAATCGTCGAATTCAATACCATTTAAAATAACAAATCCACCTCCATTAAGAGGATCCCCAGCCATAAAGGACTCGGCAAGATAATCCAGGCAGGTTCCGTTTATGACTACCCGAGGTTTGCCCACGGCATTGATAAGGGGCCTTCCCGCAGCATTGCCCATAACATAGACCTCACCACCTTTTGCTCCATACATAAAGGTCTGGCCAGCATCTCCATAAATGACCATCTTCCCAGATTTCATTATTTGCCCTACTTGGTCTTGTGCATTGCCATGCACATATATAGAAAGGCCATCGATGCCGGAGCCAAGGTAATCCCCAGAGCTGCCATAGATATCAATCCTGACCTCACCTGATCCGGGACCCAGTCCACAACCATGAAATCGCTGTCCTTTAAGCCCAAACACTATAAAACGTTTCCACCCTCTGTGAAAGGCCTCTGCCACTAAGCGGCTGTCGCTATTATCTCCTTCAGGTGGAAAGAGGGAGGCATCGATGATCATGACCTTTTCGTTTTTTATAGGTCTCCTGAATATTTGCCTGGTTTCCCAGTCAATTAAGCGACATGCTCCATTCTCTTTACCATCAAAATACGGGAAATGACGGAATAGAGTCTCCAGCGTCTCATTTGTCACTTGGAGGATTGAGCGGCGTTTCTTGTCGTAGATAGGGTAGCGCAGGTCCAAAAGTTTTGTTAATGCTATCAGGGCTACCTCAAATGATGTATAATTTTTAAGGGCCCACCCTTTTATTTCTCCAAAGCAGTCTATAAAGGCACCATAATCCCAATCTTTTATCCCTTTCTTTAGATAATCATACAGAGGGTCCGGGAGTTGATGATTAAAGAAACGTGATATGGTATCCCGCTTTTTATTCTCATTCCTGATAATATGATTGACCTGGTCAGGTATGTATGAGGCTTGACCTTGAGGAATGGTGATAGGCTTGCTAAATTTATCTGTGCATGTTAGTTGCCTTTCAAAGGATAATGATGATGTCCCATCCAGGTTGAAAATAAATGCACCTCCATCTGTGTGACTTCCTCCCCTGGCATTCCAGTACTTATCAGCCACGGACCCAATTCTGGAATCTTCTTCCGCCAAGCTCTTCAGGGTTGCATCAATGCCCTGCTTCTCGGAACATATAAGCCCCACCTTAACTTCCCCGTCATGCAGGGCAAATACCTGAGGCCTCAGCATGGATGTATCGGTGATACCAATGAGCTGGAATCGTTTATTCTCTGTATCGTTCCTGGCAATGATAAAGAACCAGGGTCCATCAGGGGAGCCATGGATGTGGGTTGCCTGGATGGCTCGGTATATTCTCTGCCTGTTAGATGATAACTGATCAAAGTCTCTTTCCATAGTTGGTGCAAGTGCCTCAATTACATATTCCAGAGGGTAGCTATAGATCCTGCTATAGAGGTCAAACAAGAGCACAGAGACTTCTGTATCTGTCAAAAAGAGGGGATAGATGTTTCTCTGTCTCAGATACTCGGTTACTGAGTAGTAATTTGCAAAATCGCCATTATGCACAAGGGCTTCATTCAGGCCGATAAAGGGATGGGCTCCTGCTGGATGCCAGACCTTTCCTTTGGTCGGATAGCGTTGATGGGCGATCCATATATGGGCCTTAAAGTTTTCCAGATTATAATACTGGACTACCTGCTCTGCATATCCCACGATCTTTAAGATAAAAAAGTTCCGACCATGGGAGACGACAAAGGCTGATTGATTTCCATAGGCATCATAATATGTCTTATTTATCTTGAAACTGTTCTGAAAGACAAATTCATCTTCTCCCTGTCTTTTAGTTAATCCCAGTAAATTGTTATTTTGCATAAACTCTTTGAGTATCTGGGGTTTTACCCTGATAAAATAGCGATAGATATCAGGCGGTCTATTATCAAGCCCTAGGATATCTTTATAGTCCTTTACATGGGGGATAATTTCGCTAAAATCCACCATAAAGCAAGGCTTGATAAAGCGCTTTTCAAGGTCCTTCACAACCTCTTCCTCAAGAACTGCTATCTGGAGCATATAATTGTCTTCTAAAATTTCTTTTGAGACCCCAAGTGCCGCAGGATCAAAGCCCATGGCAGCTATGCCTCCTCCAAGACCATTGCCCCTGTTGTGCATCTGTTTGGAAGGCTCAAAAATATGTTTTCCCCTGACTGGGATACTCGAGGCAAAACCGGTTACTCCGCAGCCCCCCTCTTCTTCTTTCTTAAAATAATTCCTTACAGGCAGATCCTTTAACAATGATTTCCTGGATCTTATTATATTTTGTATTATCTGATGTTTTCTCATTATCTATTCAGGTGGTGATTCAGTTTTAAAATTCGTATCTGCTCAATAAGTTAAGGAAGGGCATGGGTGTCTTTTTTTGTTATGCACTTCTAATAGGGCGCCTTGCCACGTCGTTTCAAAATTGGGCAATAGCCTCTCGGCCCTGAGCTC
>CAYTDY010000291.1:0-3029 GCA_964436665.1 uncultured Desulfobacteraceae bacterium | reverse complement strand
AAAAGACATACACGTGCTCCTTGACTGGCAGGAGTAAAAAAAGACATCCCCATGCTCATGTGTCTCACCAAGGGAAACTATGGGGCCTTGAGTAAAGGTTAGGAGTAGTTTTTAAAGAGCTAAAATGTTACCAAAGAAGAAATGATAAGTATTCAATCTTTACCAGGCAGGAAAAATGTAAACTTAGGTAATTGAAAAAATAAGGAGCAGATTTTGAATAAAGTAGATCATTTTTTGGACCGGTTCTTTAGTCCTCGTTCAGTTGCTATTGTTGGGGCTACCAATAATTTTTTCAAGATAAATTTTCGCCTGATGCAAAATCTGGTTGATCTTAATTTCCAGGGCAAGATTTATCCGGTTAATCCACGTGAGAAAAAGATATCAGGGATAAAGGCATATGCAAAATTGCGAGATATACCAGAAGGTATAGACCTCGTTGTTATAGCTGTTCCAGCCCCAAAGGCCCTGGATATTATTAAGGAGTGTGATAAAAAAGGAGTGAAACAGGTGGTTATAATAACAGGTGGATTTTCAGAGGGAGGGAAGAATGGTAAAAAACTCCATAGGGAAATTGCTTCATTTGTTAAGGAAAAAGAAATGAGAATAATCGGCCCTAATACCTTAAGCCCTATCAATACATCCAATAATTTGGCGATTAGTTTTAACCCTATAAGGAAAATGAGGCGCGGGGGTATCTCTTTTGCATTTCAGTCGGGTTTCTATGAGCCAAAAATAAACTGGATATTTTCACATCTGGACATAAATAAGATGCTTGATTTGGGAAACAAGATGGATGTAAATGAGGTGGATGCCCTGGAGTATTTTTTACAGGATACTGACACAAAGGTCATAGCCATGCACATAGAAAGTCTTCACGGAAATGGAAGAGATTTTTTTAATCTGCTAAAAGAAGGTTCGATGAGAAAGCCGATTATAATTTTGAAATCTGGAAGAACCGCTGCTGGTTCTCTTGCAGCAGCGTCTCACACAGGTACTATTGCAGGCGAAAATGATGTAATCTTTGATAGCATGATAAATCAGACAGCGGCCATTAGAGCACAGAATATGGAGGAATTTTTTGACCTGGCCAAGGCCTTTGAATTTCTTGGGCTACCTGAAGGAAACAGACTGGCCATTATTACACTTTCAGGCGGTGAAGGGGTCATGGCTACGGATGCCTGCGAGATGAATGGCCTCAAGATGGCTCATCCGGGTGATAACACATGCCAGAGGATCAAAAAGATTTTTCCCCCATGGGAAATCCCTTTAAACCCACTTGATGGAGGAGCATGCATGGAGTTTAACCTCTCTGATATTTTGAAAGTTTTTAATACACTAGTTGCTATACCTGAGGATGAGAATGTGGACTGTGTAGTTATGCAGATGCCCCCGGATTTTATTGGGCAGATTTCAGCAAAGGAAAGTTCATCTGCTGAGATGATAGATTCTTTAAAGGAACAATGCACTCAGGCCCTCTTGGACATAAAAAGGGTTGGAAAGCCATTTGCTTTGTGGTGTACTTCTATGGACAGGGAGGAAGATGAATGGGTTGAGATATTTGAATCCCATTACCTTCCAGTATTTCAATCCTCAGAAAGGGCAATTAAGGCCCTGTCAGCCCTGTATAGATATAGATCACTTTGTATGAGGAAAACCCCTACTGCTTTTGAAGGTGTTGACAATCAAAACCAATAAGTAGTTTACTATTATTTGAGCCATATAATATGAAAGACAAACTTACATTGGAAATAGAAAAGGGGATTGATGATAAAGCTTCAAAGGTTGGTGTATCGGTAAATATTGATATAACTAACGGGAAAGGATCGAGTTTAAGCGGATCGGTTTTGCTTGTAGAAAAATGCAACTCCTATGAAATTTTGGAGAAAGAGGTTACCCAGATAAAAGAAGAACTTGATAACTTATTGGAGAGATCAAAGAAGTTATTTGAGGCGGGGGGCGGAAAAGAAGAAAGCCCGGATGTGGATGAAAATATGAGCGCAAAGGAGGTTTGGGATATCTTATCATTGATCAATGATCCAGAGATGTTAGTAGTGAAATTTAACAGCATGAGTAATCAAAAAAGACTTGAGGTGGCAGATTATGTGTTATCAAATTGTAATGTTTTCTCTGGGCCGGCCTCAATTTTTTCTATGAGATATAATAGTGAAGAAGGTGTAATAGAGTAAGCATCTTGAGCCTTGAGATTTATACCAATTGATACATATTTTTCCCATCCAATTTCAAGCCCGCCCTAGTGCGACTTACATGTATTATGCTGATGGTGTAATAATATTTATAAGCGAAAACTGTTGCAATAAAAGATGCAAACCAGCCTGTCCTGGCGCGACGTAATGGGCTTATTGTATATGGGTTGTTGGTTTCTTTAAGAATTTTATATCAAAAACCAAATTTGCAATGCCAGGTCTGGGCTAGGGGTCTGGACCAGGGTTTCAAATCTCATACTTTCAACCTTTGAACTGTATGGTTAAAATCATTTTATAAAAAACTATAATACAGAAGAAAAAATATGCGCATTATAATGTTTGCTGGTAAGGGTGGTGTGGGAAAGACAACCATTGCGAGTGCAACGGGCCTCAAAACAGCTGGCGCAGGTTACAAGACCTTGATAATGTCCTTGGATATTGCTCATAGTCTCAGTGACATTTTTTCCCTGGATAAGGGATTAATGGATAAGAATAAAGGGATACCAGTTAAGATAGAAGATAGGCTGTGGATACAGGAACTGGATATTCAGGAAGAAATACAAAGAAACTGGGGAGATGTACATAAGTATATAGCCAGCTTATTTCATACAGCAGGCCTTAATGAAATATTGGCGGAAGAGCTGGCTATTTTACCGGGTATGGAGGAGGTCAGTTCCCTCCTGCATATAAACCGATACGTGCAAGAAGATGATTTTGATGTAATTATACTTGACTGTGCACCAACAGGTGAATCTTTAAGATTTATCAGTATTCCCGCAACACTTGAATGGTATATCAGCAAGATATTCAAGATAGAGCGCAGGG
>CAYTDY010000290.1:0-3061 GCA_964436665.1 uncultured Desulfobacteraceae bacterium | reverse complement strand
TAGAGGGAGCGACAAAGATGGATTTTGAATTGAATGAGGAGATAAGGGCGATACGTGACATGGCATCTAAGTTTGCCCAAAGGGAAATACTTCCAAGGGTTGCAGAGGATGAAAAGAACCAGCAATTTCAACGAGATCTCATACATAAGATGGGGGAACTGGGTTTCTTTGGTTGCCCGATACCAGAGGAATATGGGGGCTCGGGCCTGGGTTTTCTTGCGCACGCAGTTGTTACCGAAGAGATTTCAAAGGTAAGCGGGTCCTTGAGAGCTGCCTTCAATATGCAGACAATGGGTACGGCCAGAGAGATATATCAATACGGCAATGAAGAACAAAAGAAGGAATATATTTTAAGGCTTGTTTCCGGTGAATGGCTCGGGTGTATAGGGATTACAGAGCCGGATGCCGGCTCTGACGTGGGAGCAATTCGGACAAAGGCTGTTCGAGATGGGAGTGTCTATAGATTTAACGGTTCAAAGACCTGGATTACCTATGCACAGGTGGCTGACCTTGGGATCGTCTATGCCTATACGGATCCTGCTGTCAAATATAAGGGACTTTCTGCATTTGTTGTGGATATGAAGTTGCCGGGGATTACAACCGTGCCCACGGCTGATAAACTGGGCTGGCATGCATGCCCCACAGGAGAGATCGTGTTTGAAGATGTGGCGGTTCCGGCGGAGAATCTTCTGGGGGAGGAAGGGAGGGGGTTTGGGTATTGCATGGCAAGTCTGGACAATACCCGTTTGACGGCTGCTGGAGGAGCAATAGGAGTGAGCCAAGCCCTTATTGATGAAAGCGTCCGTTACGCAAAGACGAGAGAACAGTTCGGCAGACCCATTGGACAGTTCCAGATGGTTCAGGAAGAGCTTGCGCAGATGATCGTGGAGACCGAAGCAGCTCGGCTTCTCACATACCGCTGTGCCATGCAAAAGGACAGAGGGGTAAGGAATACCTTAGAGACATCCATGGCAAAGCTATTCTCCTGTGACGTAGCCTCAAGGGTGGCAGATTCCGCATTGAGAATCCTCGGTGCCTATGGCTATTCTTCAGAGTACCCTGTTGAGCGGCTTTTGCGAGATGCAAAGCTTTATCAAATCTTGGAGGGGTCCCCCAACATTCATAAGATAATTATCTCCACTGATGCCCTTGGGTACCGGAAGGCTAACCGCTGAACCCCATCTCTCAAGTTCATAGTATAGGAATTTCCTTTTTGGACGCAGATGAACGCAGATTGTAAAGATTTTGAATACAAAGAGCTAATAGAATAATTACCTGCCCGCCATGCGAGTTCCGGAACTCGGAAGCAGGCGGGTCTGCGTCCTAATTTAAGGATCTGTAGTGCGTCGATATTATTTTTGCATACAATATTTGACATATCCTTAAGAATAATATACAATATGTAGCGTATAACTGATGAGAAAGCCCAAATTCCTTTCAACAAAGCAGTTACATGCAAAAAGGAGGGAAACGGATGAAATACTTCATGACAAAAGCTAGAAGGGCCTGTTTATTCACCATCTTTTTGATTTTGACAACTGCCGTTTTGGTAATGGGGTGCGGCGAGAATGGCGAAGAGAGTACCGCTTCTACCGCTGGAGGAGATGGTGCAACTCCCGCAACTGGTGAGGAAACTGTAACTGCTCAGAAGTTTAATTCAAGTGGCAGCCTTGGAGAATTGCTTACCTATACAATAGATACAACAGCTATGAGTTATTCTTATGAAATCGTTCAAAGTGAGTTTGGTCTTCAAGATACATCGGGCAGTGGCTTACTCATTCCGAACCAAGAAGACGGCACCTATTCACCCTATGATAACCAGGATATCCATCTAATTCTGCTTCCAAATACACTCCTTGTTGGTGGAGTAGATGTTACTGTGGATGACGTTGATACCTTTATGCTCTTTGCAGGTGTGCCTGCACTTGAGACAGGTTATACACCTGCTGAGATAGCCGGCACATACAACTATGTTGTCTTTGAATGTGATGACCCCCTGGATAGCGGTGTATGCACTTCAGGATACCGCTCATATTATGGCACCTTTGAAATAGATGAGTTTGGCACATGGAGGGCATGCGGTGAAGGGGACCTCACTGACGTAACAAGTAATCCGTGTAGTGGCGACATAATGACCGGAAACTGGACAGATGAGGGCGGTGGAATAATTAGCGTTACATATGGCAGTACTGAAATTGGAAAGGTAATGCTTTTGCCGTCCGGAGCGGGGGGAAAGATCATAGTCCTTGACTTCAAAGACCGTCAAGATGCTGGCCCTGGGATTCTTATAGGTGTGAAACAGCAAGACATCAGCGGTGAGGATCTGTCAGGAAAATACCACTATAACAGTGATGATGGAGGTCATGGAGATGTAGAGGTAGACAATGCCGCTAACACCTATTCAGGATCATATAATCAGCCTGATGGGAGTCAACAGACTACCACAGGAAGCTTACATAGAAACTCTCCATGGGAGGGATGGCTGACCGCAGATAATTATACTCCGGCAAATGCAGCGGATGACAGTATTATCCTTATCCTTCCGGGTGATGGTGTCTTTCTCCAGACATCTCCATCTTCAACAGGTAACGACTGGATAAATGTGGGTGGAAAGATCCCGTAACCAAACGTTTCGGAAATCCTACAACTTATTGAAATTAAAAGAATGCTTTGAGGCTTGAATTCTTGCCTTGCCACCCATTATTCCAGTCTTCCATTGTTCCAACATTCCAATACGCTATTCCTTGGCGCGATATATGCCTTTTTCCGACTCAGTGGAAAGTCTCAGAAGGGTCTTGATCTGAACGACATTGGGATTATAGGCCATGAATGTTAGACCATGACCGCCGCCTGCACGTAACCCACCGTCCGGTTTGAATGTGTAGCGATACACGGGGATAGTAACAAGGGCGCAATCCTCTATTTCCCCAATGTCGTAGAGGATAGTGATTGTAGCCCCCTCACCATGTTTAATTACGAAGCAGTGATTTCCCTCCAACCGCTTGATAATCTGCTTTTCATAAAAAGTGGGCAACGCCAGTTCCTTGATGTCCTCCCTGCT
>CAYTDY010000289.1:0-3090 GCA_964436665.1 uncultured Desulfobacteraceae bacterium | reverse complement strand
CCACATTTGGCACATCCTGGGACCTTCATGTAACAGAGATATTGGAAGATTCACTGGAGGATAACCTGGCCATGATCTTTGACGCAATCAAGTATCTTAAATCAAAAGGTAAAGAGGTTATTTTTGACGCCGAGCATTTTTTCGACGGTTATAAGGCCAACCCACAGTATACCTTGAAAACCATTCATGCAGCAGTCTCTGGTGGTGGTGATATCATTGTGCTATGCGATACTAATGGAGGCACCATGGTAAATGATTTAAAAGAGATAATGGAAGCAGTTAGGAAATCATTTCCAGGTATCCATCTGGGTATCCATGCTCACAATGATTGTGGATTGGCTGTAGCCAATTCCCTGGCTGCTGTTGAAGCAGGTGCCAGGATGGTTCAGGGAACAATAAATGGCTATGGAGAACGCTGTGGAAATGCAGATCTAATTTCGATAATAGCTAATCTACAATTAAAAATAGGCAAAAAATGTCTCGATGATTCAAAAATAAAATACCTGACCGAGGTTTCCAGATATGTCAGTGATATAGCAAACATACCACCATTAAATGAAAGACCCTTTGTTGGGCGAAGTGCCTTTGCACACAAAGGTGGGATACATGTAAGTGCAATTTTGAAAAAACCCCTCGCCTATGAGCATGTCGAACCTGGGGCTGTTGGAAATAAGCGCCGGGTGCTTGTTTCAGATCTCTCAGGTAAAAGTAACATAGAATATAAGGCCAATGAGATGGACCTTACTTTAGGGGGGAATGGTTACGATAGCCAAAAGATTGTCAAAGAGATTAAGCAAATGGAAGATCAAGGATATCAATTTGATGCTGCTGAAGGCTCCCTTGAACTTCTGATAAAGAAGACAACGGATCAATTTAAAGAACCTTTTTCTTTACTTTCTTTGAGAGTGATCAATGAGAAAAACAAGGATAGTCAGTCAATATCTCAGGCAACCATTAAGATATCTGTAGGGAAAGAGGAGGAGCTTACAGCCGCTGAAGGCAATGGTCCTGTGAATGCTATGGATAATGCCCTTCGCAAGGCATTGAGCAAATTTTATCCCAGAATACAAGAGATGAGGTTGGTTGACTTTAAGGTGAGGGTATTGGAAGGGAGTGCCGGAACAGCAGCAAAGGTTCGGGTTTTAATTGAATCAAGGGATGGCACAGATATCTGGAATACCATAGGTGTTTCAGAGAATATTATTGAGGCCAGTTGGCAAGCCCTGGTGGACAGCATCTATTTCAAACTAAGTAAAGATTAACGTAACCGTTCATGGGCACTTTTTTTACTGAAAGGAGCATCTCAATGAAAGAGAAAATTATTATCTTTGACACTACACTAAGAGACGGGGAGCAGTCTCCAGGTTACAGCATGAACACTGCAGAGAAGATGTATTTTGCTTCCCAATTGGAGAAACTGAGGGTAGATGTACTTGAAGCAGGGTTTCCTTCTTCTTCGGAAGGAGATTTTCAGGCGGTTCAGATGATCGCTAAAAAGATCAGGAATATTGAGGTAGCCGCCCTTGCACGAACCTCTAAGGAGGATGTTGACGCAGCCTGGGGTGCGATAAAGGAGGCAGCAAATCCCCGTATACACATTTTTATTGCCACCTCAGATATTCACCTTCAATACAAACTAAAAATGGATAGAAATCAAGTCATCAACAAGGCAATTGAGGCTATCAAATATGCCAAACAATTCACGAACAATATCGAATTTTCAGCAGAAGATGGCTCCAGGACTGACCGCGATTTCTTAAGCAGGATATTTGAGGCGGCTATCTCAGCCGGAGCCACAACGGTCAATCTACCTGACACAGTAGGCTATGCTATTCCAGATGAGTTTGCAGATCTGACTGCCTATGTAAAAAACCACACACCAAACATTAGCAAGGCAATTCTTAGCGTTCACTGTCACAACGATTTAGGACTGGCCACAGCTAACACCTTGGCGGGTATTAATGCTGGAGCACGGCAGGTTGAGGTCACTGTAAACGGCATTGGGGAACGCGCAGGCAATACATCTCTTGAGGAGGTTGTCATGTCCCTCCATACAAGGAGGAATTATCTTCCATATTTCACTAATATAAAAACAAAAGAGATATATCCTTCAAGCCATTTACTGGCAATGATTACAGGCACTCCGGTCCAGCCCAATAAGGCCATTGTTGGAGCAAATGCATTTGCCCATGAGGCTGGCATTCATCAAGATGGGGTCCTAAAAAATAAAACAACATATGAGATTATGGAACCTGCTACCATCGGTTTGGAGACCAATCGTCTCGTTATGGGAAAGCATTCCGGCAGACATGCATTTAGGAATAGCTTAAAGAAGCTTGGTTATGATTTACCTGAGAGTGATATTGACCATCTCTTTAAAAAATTCAAAGAACTTGCAGACAAAAGGAAGGAAATAGTGGATGAGGATTTAGAGGTTCTTGTTGCCGAAGAAATACTTAGGGTTCCAGATATCTATAGGTTAAAGTATCTTAATGTGATAAGTGGGACAGCAACTGTCCCTACGGCGACTGTACAATTGGAGATCGAAGGGAAGTTAGAACAGAAGGCAGGATTTGGTGTAGGTCCAGTTGATTCTACCTTTAATACTATTGCAAAGATCACTGGAACGAAATCCAAACTACTTCGCTTCACTATTGATTCCCTGACTGGCGGGACAGATGCGCAAGGGGGTGTGACAGTGCGCCTGGAAGAGGAAGGGGTGCAAACAATCGGTAAAGGTACCGATCCTGACATAATAGTTGCAAGTGCCAAGGCATATATCAATGGATTGAACCGATTGGAACATCTAAAACGAAAGCCATCGTTTCAAAACAGCAAGTGAGCGTAGTGTCAATTGTCCGTGTTTGTTTTGGTTATATATTAACCAGTAACGAGTATCCAGCAAAGAGCAACGATATTACTATGTTGGCTGCCGGTGAAAGTTAAGTAATGGGTGACAAGGATTATAGTCAAGAAAGTTGCAATATTTTACTTGACATTAAAGAGAATATCGAGAAAATTAAAACATGTGAAACTGGGGGATCGTTTAGGGGTAAGACGGCAGGTTCTGGCCCTGCAAACCAAGGTTCG
>CAYTDY010000288.1:0-3107 GCA_964436665.1 uncultured Desulfobacteraceae bacterium | reverse complement strand
CCTAATTGGCAATATCATTTCCATGTCAAAGGGATTGGGTTATACTGTTCCAGAGCCTATCAAGGCAAATATTACTAACCTTAAGGAAGTGGAAACCTCGCTCAAGCGTACACACATGCTTGGTTTTTTTGGTACCTTTTCAGTCAACTTTGAGATTCCTGATTACTGGGGGATTGGTAAGTCAGTGTCAAGGGGATTTGGGACGGTGAAAAAATTAAAAGATATTTAGGAATTTTGGATTAAGTTGAGAATATTCAGTTATATGGATGTAAATCAAAGAAAAAAAGGTGGGTAAACAGAAACTGATGGGGGAAGAGAATGCGGTTGGACAAAGGGCAGATTGATTCGCCTACGCGAATTGAAGTTATCGATGATGTTATGGCCGAGATATTGCGGAATAAGACACCAGCCGAGCGTATCCAAATTGGTTTTGAAATGTGGACATCAGCTCAAAAGATACTGTTCTCTTATTTACGCACAGCAAATCCACATTGGAGCAACGAACAGTTAAACAGAGAGGTGGCACACAGATTATCGCATGGGACTTTATGAACTTTTACAACAGGTAATAACAGCTTTTGAGGAACTAAATATAGATTACCTGGTAACCGGTTCCATTGCTTCCATGGCCTATGGCGAACCTCGCCTGACTAATGATATTGATATCGTAGCTGATATTAAAATTGAGGAAGTTAGCCTTCTTGAACGGTATTTTCCGCATGAAGAATTCTATTTCGATGCACAGATGGTCCGCAAAGCAATAAGCCACAAAAGCCAATTTAATATTATTCACCCGGGATCAGGACTAAAAGTAAATGTAATCCTCTACCAGGCTACCAAGTTTGATCGCAGTCGATTTTCCCGATCCAAAAGAATTCAACCGGTTGAGGGATATCAGGCCAATTTTGAAAGCCCTGAAGATGTGATCATAAAAAAGATGGACTATTACAAAAAGGCGGGTTCTGATAAACACCTCAGGGATATCACGGGGATATTAAAGGTAAGTGGCCATGATGTGGACCGGGAATATATCATCCCCTGGGCCAAAGAGTTAGGGTTAATGAGGATCTGGCGAGCAGTGGAGGACAGGCTTTTGGGGTAAAAATAGCCCAAAATTCAAATTCCTAATTGCTGGAGTATTTGCAAGTCGGTGTCATTGGGAGTTTGGGACGGTGAAAAGAGTTGATAGTCTGGGTATAAAGTAGTTGGGAAATGGTCTTGCCGTAG
The DNA here is from genome assembly GCA_964436665.1 of uncultured Desulfobacteraceae bacterium. Taxonomy (GTDB): domain Bacteria; phylum Desulfobacterota; class DSM-4660; order Desulfatiglandales; family B25-G16; genus CAYTDY01. Next base: position 1,880 of record CAYTDY010000288.1, on the reverse strand, counting down.
ATAGATCTACTCTATTTAGGGACGAAATCTGCGATCATGTTGTAGGTTTAATGTTATGATTGGTTCTGTTATATCTAAGAATGGCATAAAGATAAGATTAACTGCTGAAAGATGGACGCATATAGCTGAGGCTCATGATTATATGGCCGGTAATCTGGATCTTGTTTTAGAGACCATAGAAGCCCCAGATATGATTGTTGATGGTGGAAAAGATGAGCTTATTGCTATTGAATACTATCCTAAGACCTCCATTTCTAAGAAGAATATGGTTGTTTTTTATAAAGAACAGGGAAGTGATGGTTTCGTAATAACATCTTTTATGACTTCCAAAAAAGAAAAGATTATGAAAAAGGGGATTATCTGGAAAAGGCACCAAACATCGTGAGTTCAATTCCGCATCTTTTAAGTATGCCATCAAAGCGTTTCTGGGTTGATTATGATGATGAAGCAAATGTTCTCTATATAAGCTTTAGGAAGCCCCAGCAAGCAAATGATAGTGTAATGGATGATGACATTATTTACCATTACCATGACAAACAGCTTGTAGGCTTAACAATACTCCATGCAAGAGAAAAAGCTTAATTCTTCAGATTTCCTCTCATGCTTCGATTCCTCGGTGCCTTTTCACCTAATTTTGAAATTCGTGATTGCTGGGGAATCGGCAAGTGAATGTGAAGAGGTTTTGGACCTGTTAAGCGGACAGCATAATCAACAGTCAGGATAGGTATTTTAATGTTAGAGACAATCGAGAACGGTAGTGCTTATTATGTGGAAGATGGGAGAGATGGATTTTCCATCACAGCGTCCGATATCCTTGAATACCTGTTTTGCCCCAGGTTCATTTATTTTGAGAATTACCTTGATATCCCACAACATGAGGAAAAGCGGTTCAAGGTTCAGAAAGGGCGAACGATTCATGAGGATAAGGTGCGGGTGAACCCACAATATCTGAGAAAAAAGCTGGGATGTTTGGAGCGGAAAAAGGCAATGTATCTCTCCTCTACCTCAAGAGGACTAAGGGGCATTGTGGATGAGATTCTCTTTCTGGATGATGGCACCGCTGCTCCTCTTGATTACAAGTATGCAGAGTATAAGGATGTAACTTTTAAAAATCATAGATACCAGTTAACATTTTATGGCCAGTTGATCAGAGACAATTTTGAAGTACCTGTCAATCGAGGATTTATTGTTTACACAAGGAGCCGGAATAAATTGATCGAAGTTTCAATCACTGAACAAATGTATTCTGAATTGGATAGCATTATCAGTGACCTTTTGAATATCATACAAAAGGGGGTTTATCCAAAACCTACAAAATTCAAGGCAAGATGTGCTGATTGCTGCTACCGAAATATTTGCGAAAAGGTGATTTAGGAGAGCAAATGATGGGATATCAAGAAGTTAAGGTTACTCTGGTGAGTGGAAAATTGGCCATTTCAGTGTCGCACGAGACATCCGTGCCCCTATTTTCAGGGTATGAGAAAAATCGTAACTACCTGTTTTTGAATAAAATTCAGACAAAATACAGTTAGAGAAGGGCATCCATTAAAACAAGGATTGAAACCTGAAGTTCTTATACCCCTCAATTTCAACTTCTCACGTTAGAGAAGGGCATCCATTAAAACAAGGATTGAAACTGATAAAGCCGCGCTTGGCCGATGAGATCCGGCGGGTTAGAGAAGGGCATCCATTAAAACAAGGATTGAAACCATGGGATGGTGAACGGATAGGTCTTATTCCCTGCAAGTTAGAGAAGGGCATCCATTAAAACAAGGATTGAAACCCGTTGCATCCCCGGTCATCGCATCGGTGTCGCCGCGTTAGAGAAGGGCATCCATTAAAACAAGGATTGAAACTGACAATTAAGAAAAAGATTGACA
>CAYTDY010000287.1:0-3158 GCA_964436665.1 uncultured Desulfobacteraceae bacterium | reverse complement strand
CATCTTTTTGGCGGTATCAATTGAGGTCCCGGCCCCGGTGGTGGTGTAGTAGTATGGATATAACTTTGAATAAACCTTCCCTTTTTCAAGCTCCCTCATGATATCAAGTGGCAGAAGCCGATCCGGGTCATTATTCACATGGGCGTTATTCCATCCCCGATCAACCGATTCAAATTCTCCGGGCCTCATGTCATCGATTCCCCGAAGGCTGTACCTCAGGAAACGGGACGCCCTGGCCGGTTCCAGTTTGTTGGGATTTCCCTTGGGCACCAGGCCTCCTTCGGTAACCAGTGCAATGACGGCACGGGACATGTCTTTTAGGGGTAACGCCGGGCTGACATAGCCCAGATCCAGATCATCAAAGTTGACATCCTCGACATTTGGCGCCTCATCCTGACGGTACTGTTGGGCGGTGCCAGCCAGGACCTGCATGATCCTGGAAAAAATAGTTTTGATATCCACGTCCTTGCCGAGGATATTTAAGTGCTCCTCAACATTTAGTTCCAGCTTATCATGAATCTGAAACCTTCTCCATGAGGTACCGCTACGGTCATAGGGCGCGAACTGGTTATCATATATGGTCGGAACCCCCGGCTCAGGACCCTGCATCGGTTTTTTAACAGGGCCTTTCCTGGCAGGAGAAACTCCGGGCAAGAGGAGATTTAACGCGGCACGCTCCAGAAGAAGTGACTTTAAATCATTATACGTGAGAGTTCTGGTTATTTCGGAAATTTTTTTCAACGGCATGTAAATGGATTGAAGGTATTTTATTGCAAGTATTTGCAGGATATGCGCGCAGGTAAATATGCCATAGCGACCCTTGCGGTAGGCCGGTCTATTAACCAGGCCCTCATGAATATAATACCTCACGATTCGCTCATTAACCAATTCTGCAACCTTGTAACGTCTTTGCTTTGCCGCAAAGACGGGTAGCAACTGATTTGCATAAAGCACCAGTTCTTTTAGTGTAAATTTATTAATTTTTTCCAACTGCTGTAAGAGTGCCTCTTTCATCGCGTCAGCGAACCTTCATAATGATTTTACGCAATCCCACCGGGATACTGAAACCCGTGTTATTATAAACATTATATACTGTCAAGGAAAAATGCTGAAATTGGGTCCATAAGAAACTAAATAACTCCGTCGCAATATAGTTTTCGTAGATTCTTATGGACGTTATATATTAAAAGATCAAGGGGTTATACCCCCGAGAGGGTACGACAGAAAAAATTTATTTAATATCTACCCAAAAAAGAAACCTCCTGTTAAGTAAAGAAGCTCGGTAAAACAACTAAACTTAAAAAGGAGGTTTCCCATGAACGATGTAGAGAGTATCAGAATTAAAAAATTTGTATGTATTGGGGGACGCTGGTGAAAAGTTGACAAACTGATTAGGAAATGTGCTGAAGTTGCCCGGGTGTTGAGCGTGTCCCCTTCCGCCGTAAGCAAGTCGGTAGTCAGAGGTCGAAAAGATGATCTTTCCAGAGCAATTGAAAATGATGTGATGACACTACTGGATAGACAGAAACAGACTGTATGATCTCAGAAAAAATAATTTATTCAACTGTTCACCAGCGTCCCCAATTAATGCACATGCTCTGCTGCATTTTAATTAGTGATTATGGGGCAAATAAGTGATAAATAAGGCCTTCCCTCTTTTCCTCTAAAATCAGTATTAGAATACTTGTATGGAGCTGATGTAATAGCCTTGGTCGTCTTCATTGACGTAGAGGTCAATGGATTTTTCATTGTAAAATTTGTCATTATATTTAATGCGAAGATCGCCTTGTTTGAATTTGAAGATAATAGTTTGCGCCACAAATGTCATCTTAAATTCGCTGTCATGTATGAACATTAGCCTTTCAAAGTATTTTTCTTTTTCGATGAAAAAGGGCTCATCATCAACAATGAGCTGAAAACCAGTCCGGATATATTCAAGGGCTCTCTGATCTCTTACCACACTTTTTGCAATGAAATCGGCAACAGCCTTGCAGGTCGGTGTGATGCAATCGCCGCCAGGAAAATCCCAAGGTGTGCCTTTAAGCCATTTTCTGTCCCCAGCACTCAACTGAATGCTACGGAAGTTTGAAGCAGTAAACACCTTTACTTCATTTGCATAGGAAAACCATCCACTGCCTTAGATGACCAAGAGTGTATGGCCTGGGCCAAAAAGAGGACTTTATCCTTATAAGTGAGATCTGCACGTCTCAAGTCCTTAGCAAAACTCCTCAAGATGGTAAGTAGGGGCATGATACCCTTATTTTCAAGAAGTTTGGTGGCATCAACGATGGCCTCTTCCCAGAAATCCGCTCTTTTGATCCTGTCGGATTTCAAGGCCTCGGCAAAACTGCGACTGGGGAGGAGGCTTGGCTGAGGGAAAAAGGAGAGTTTGAAGAGTTCAAACTCTTCGTTATCGTCGCTACGAAACAGCACAGAATGGTATCGATGGGTGATATCGTCGGCGCTTACAGCAATTAGGATCTCATCATCTTCGAAAGCGGGAGGGAACAAGTTTTCAATTATACCGAAGGCAACAGAGGCAATAGTGAAAACTTGGCCATAAGCCTGCAACCCTTCGAGTCCCGATCCTTTTACCATATCCAGTACGCGCTTTACTAAACCTATGTTCTCTTCATTCTCAAAATTCTTGACCACAATACGAATCTGAACCTGATCCTGCAGGGGAAATGGGAATTGTCCTGACAGCGACGTAGGAGTACTAGGAGATATTCCCAGGGATTTATACTTGTACCGGTTTTCACTTTCCTTTTCATAGGTAAAGGCCATGGTTTTTATGGTCTGGGTATCCTCTTTGGTTCCAAGTTTGACCTCAATGTACCCAAGACCAAAATCTTTTCTGTGCAAAAATATTTTTTTGTACCAGGGGGGTTCCTCAACCTCAGGGAGATTCATTCCGGTCAGTTTTATCTCCATATATCGTTCCATGGGTTTGAAATCGATCTTTTCATCTGATGGTTTCCCCAAGGAGAATTTCTGCGCAAGGCAGGGAGCCTGCAGGTCCAAGACAATCAATACAAAAAATAGTCCGAACAAACACTTTCTCCAATAACTCATTTTGTTCACCTCCTTTATTGATAACTTGATTCCAAATTCTACCGATCTAGATAGCAAAGCAACTCTATATGTCGTCGCCTAAC
>CAYTDY010000286.1:0-3178 GCA_964436665.1 uncultured Desulfobacteraceae bacterium | reverse complement strand
CCTCTATGATCTTAAATGGTGTTGAAGACCGAATGAACAAACTGAACTGAAGCTCCAGAAACTATCCGAAATCTGTGCGGAAGTGGATGGCTTTGTTAAAGGTAGATATTTGGGAGGTAAATGGAATGAAATCATATCAACGGCCAACGGACAAGGGACATTACTCCTTAATATAGCACCCTATATACTTCAATTGGTGAATGTATCCCTTTTAGATTAAATGTGCCTGCTTCTTCAATAGTAGCTATATCTTTTGCCCTGCTGTACGTTCTCTGGCTTATTAAGATCTCACCCGGTTTGGCCTTTGACTCCAACCTGGCCGCAATGTTGACCTGGTTGCCAATTACCGTATAGTCTCTATGGAATTCCGATCCAATATTGCCTACAGTCATATACCCTGTATTTATCCCTATCCCAATGTTCAGATCGTGTCCATAGGATAACCACTCATCTTTTAATTGATCTGTTTTCTTTTGCATATCAATTGCCAAAAGAACTGCCCTCTGGGCATGGTCCGGGATTGAAACCGGATCGCCAAAAAAGACCATGATCCCATCCCCGATTATCTTGTCTAAGGTTCCCTCATGCCTGTGGATAAGTTTTATCATCTCCGATAGATAATTATTCAGAAGAAGAATAATTTCCTCTGATTCCAGGGCATCAGTTATATCTGAAAAGCCCCTGATATCTGAGAAAAGTATGGTCATCAGCTTCCTGTGGGAGATTTTATAAAAATTACTCCCATTTGACAGGATTCTATCTGTAATTTTAGGGGAAAGATATCTCCTTAACTCATTGTATCTTCTCAATTCCTCAACCTGATTATCGACCTTTTTTTCGAGATCTCTGTTAAGAATAAGTAGCTCTTCTTTAGCCTTGCTTAATTCAACTGTCCTCTTCTCCACCATCCTTTCGAGATTTTTAGCATGGTTATCTATCTCTTCTTTTGCCTTTCTCAACTCGAGATTTGATTTCTCTAAGTCCCTATAGGCCTTACTTTTAGCAACTATTGCCTCTCTAAGTTGATTAATAGTCTCTATCATACCATAGCTTGGTTCGGTCTTTTTTACCCCTCTTCTGAAAGGTTGAAATAATTTATGCCAAAAAGGGAGCCTATCGTAAGTGATATCTAAAATAAAATAAGGGGCCTTATATATCTCTCCTGCTGTCAAAATATCTCTATTATCTACATTTAATGATTCAGTAATAAGGACCCCTACGGATTGCTTTCTTTCTCTATTTTCTTCTCCGTTTTTTAACTCAGAGAATTTACCTAAAAAAACCTTCCTACCTCCAATAATATCAGGTTCGAGCAATACCTCCCTTCCAACAACCTTTCTTTTCTTTTCATTAGGGCAGTAGATTGATAGTTTTTTATTTTCAATCCTGGCCTCGAGCTTCAGGGATGAGAATTCCTCTTCCTCGTTAAATAAAATCTCCGGATCATATTCATTGAGTGGTTGTTTGATAATTGCTGGAGAAAGGCCCCAGAGAGTAGGTATGAAAGATATAATTCCTCTTAGATATGGATCGCCAATGTAGTCCCTGTTAGCATTATAGTCTTTATTGAATTTAACCCTTATAATAGCATGTATTTTTTTGAGTTTTTTATCATAGGTTGGGGACTTAATGATATCAATCTCCTTGGTATCATTAAAATTTTTGTTAAAGAAGGGAAGTCGCCTGATACCATCACTTGGCCTGGAAAAAAGCTGAACAAAAAAACCAAACCTTCCCCAGGAGTGCAGTGTGGCTGAAGAGGTACCGCAGCTAAAATAAAAATCTGGGTCACCAATAAGATCCTTGGCACACCGAAAGATCTTTTGAAAGGTCTCATAAGTAGTCCATTCATCCTCGTCAGATAGATACTCTCTTGCAGATCTGTACCTATCTTCTGGAAATGATATCCCATCAAAAAGATCACCTGTATCACCCAATATACTTTCCACATAGGTGGAAATTATCCTTATATTCCGATTACTTATGCAATCAACCCGGCTCATCATTCCTGTTCTTGGGGTAAGAAAACTCTCTTGACACCAAGACCTATAGATGTTAAAAAACTTACAAAACCTTAAATTCAATATAAAATCGGGACGTGGCGCAGTCTGGTAGCGCACCTGAATGGGGTTCAGGGGGTCGCGAGTTCGAATCTCGCCGTCCCGACCAGTAAAAAATATTAAAATCCTCCACTTATTTCTACCTTTTCCTATCCTTTATTAAATCCCTATTATTATCCACGTTAGATCTTTAGCCTGAAGGGTAATTATAGGATTAAAAATGAAATGCCAACAGGTCTATGGCCTTTCCACCAAGAGATATCTATCTTTTGGGAGTCTGGAGAAAATCACCGCACCTGCACAAGGGGAAACGAGCTTTTTACTCCATTTATCACCAATTACCTGAAAGAGTTCGAGACAACAGGAACATAAGTTTGCACTACTATCAATCGAGTAGGGAATTCTTTGGTCACCTGACTCGATATAGAATCGAGGTTTAATAAAATTTGCATGAGTTGCCGTATGGGTGAGAAAAAGAGTATCCCAGTCAGCCTCTGATCCACTTCTCCTTGCCCATCTCATCCAGATCCTTTTTTCAAGGTCTGAGATAATATGCCACTCTGGTGGGACGAGAGACTTAAATTTCTCATCCTCTACCATCTCTTCTTTCTCTTCTCTTGTTGCTGGTTTCGGAAGAAGGAAATCTGATCGGGTAATTACTGCCTCTCTATATTGCTCAAAACCCTCTAATTCAAAAGAGCTAATAATTAGATATTGGCCATTTTTCTCTGATTTTCTATACCAGCTACCTTGCCTGTGACATGTGCCATCCCAGACATCTGGAGGGACACAAATTATCTTACTGATCTCATCAAGGCCAGCACAAACAATTGCTTTACCTGATTTAAGCCTTATATTCCTGCTAATTAGATCTAATTTTAGATCTTGTTCTCTTTCTTTTGTTAACCAGTATATATGTTTTATGTATTTTTCTGTAGGTTTAATTGCTAATCGCCCTTTTCAATCTATATACAACGGTTTCTTAGGATTTTTGGATTTGTTGTGTTAATTAGGTTTATTGAGTTCACTTATAACTTTAGTTCACTTTAGGCATTTTAGCTCACCCTGGCCCAGACCTGGCTTATAGTCATAATAGGCTAATCCAGGCAAGTAGCATC
>CAYTDY010000285.1:0-3248 GCA_964436665.1 uncultured Desulfobacteraceae bacterium | reverse complement strand
ATAGTTATACCTATCTTTTTTGTCAAAGCGAATGTTTCCATTACCTTCGTCTTTGTGGTATCCTTATGTATTAAATCCAGCAGTCGTTGTGAACCTGACTCCACGCCATAGCTTATCTGCCAGCAACCTGCATTTTTCATATATTTGAGCATGGATTCGGTAACGGTATCAACTCTGCTCTCACATGTCCAGCGGATGTCAAAACCATGATGGACTATCCCCTCGCAAAGTTCTTTAATGAACCTCTTGTTGATGGTGAGCGTATCCGCCTCAAAGTTAACCTGATTTACATTATAGTCTTGTTTCAGCTCCCTAAGTTCTTCGATCACTCGGTCAACGCTATGGTGGCGGAAAGTCCTGCCAAACGGATGCGAGCAGTACTGGCAGTCAAATGGACATCCCCTTGCAACTATTATGGTTGGACAATAACTTGAGCCCTTAGTACGCGATGCAGTGAGTTGGTATCTCTCCATCGGGAGCAGATGTCGCGCCGGCTTTGGTATAGAGTCCAAATCTCTTTCAAATTTTCTAAGTGGATTTAGTGCAATCTCCTTTCCCTGGCGGTATACTAGCCCATTTATTTTGTTAATATCAACCTCTCCATCCAGATGTCTTACAACCTCAACGATCGTCTTTTCGCCCTCACCTACGCAGATAAAATCTATATCTGGTAACTCATTTAGTGTTCTCCCTGGCAAGGCTGTTGGGTGCGGGCCACCCACAATGATTTTCACCTGATGGCATGATTCCTTGATTCGGTGGGTTAAATCCCTTATAACATCAAACATAGGTGTCAAAAATGTTATACCCACCAGGTGGATTCCTCCATTGCTGAGCTTGTCCACAATCGCGTCTATCTGAAAACCCATTGCAGGAGCATCCAAGATCTCCACAGGGAGCTGGTTGGATTCTAAGCTGCCAGCTATATAAGCCAATCCCATGGGCTCGGTCATGGCTCCAAACGACTTCAAACTACCGCCATACCGTTCCTCAAGTGAATAAGGCGGGTTAATTAATAGGGTCTTTTGCATTCTGATTTATCCTACATATAATACATGTTGGAAAAGCTAATAAGCAAAAAATCAGGAGGACAGGATTACACATATCACAGAAACTGGGGTTCAAGATTTAATCAGAGCTTATATGCCATCTGCAGTGTATTTCATTTCTGCATACAGCCTCATTTACTACAAAATCCTCTATTAAAACCTGTTTCTAACAGATACATCTTTTATGTTTTCCACAACCAAATATCTGAGACACCCTGACATAAATTTATCTCCAATTTTATAGCCTTTTTATATCCTGTGACAATAGCACCTAACCAGCCCTTGATTTACCTTATGTTGGATCAGAGTTACTCTTCTATCTCCCTCCGCTATTTCCTTAATAATCTCTGCCGTAGTATCATTACTTTTATCATCCACAACAATAATCGTATCCACAAGACAGGGAATCGAAGTCAATGTTTTAGCTATTAATTTCTCCTAATTATAGGCTGGAACAACAACACCGATTGTTTTTTCTGAGTACATTGTTCACCACTTCAATTTAAGTAAGTACTTAAAGAGTCCGATCGATCAATTCCGGGTGATATTTACCCACCTTTTTTATAGCCTAGATAACATATATAATGTCTGTAAGCTGGAAAGAATATATCTCAAATAATTTTCTGTCAGATATCTCATGACAAAAATGGACCATCCTATTTCTATATCCTGCCAGGCTCTTAAATCTTACACGCTCCAGAGAATTCAAGACTCTTTCTTCCCCTACCGCAGGTGCCATCTCTTCATATTCGCTTACCCCACGCCCGAAACCCTTGGCCAAAAGGTGCTCACATAAATCCATAAGTGGCTCAAGGGATCGCCTCAAAAAGGACTTTGCAGACCAGATATTTCTTTTATCACAATAAGAAGAGCAAAATCCTATTTGATCAATACAGCCTCAAAATTCTTAAGGTGAACTTCAAAAAAACGTTTTACGCTTTTCCACTCCCATTTTTCTCCCTTCTCCAATAAAATAGGATCAGGTTCTTTGTCTGCGTCTTCAAAATACACAATACTCTTAAGGACATGATAAAGATTAATTCCAGTATTCTTGAATCTCTTCATAAAAAAAGACCCCGCCTCTTCTATGTTTGACTTCAATACAATCGTAGCATAGAGGTCATAAAAGTCCTTTTTCGAACCTCTCGGGGAAATTGCCTTAAGTTTCTCCGCCACAATGTCCTGCCATGAAGCAATTCTTATGCCCCGCCACATATGTGTAGGATAACACAGGGGAATGTCATAGAAGAGAAAGGACAATCTCACACCCTCCTTCACACAATGCAGACTTTTCTCACGCAGCAAACCAATCTTTTCTGGATTGATCAACTCCTTTATTCTTACTGCGTCAAAAGCCTCAGCCGAAAAAAAATCAAGATCCTGCGATATTCTATGTCCCATCTGAAGGGCGAGACCTGTTCCTCCGGCCAGATAAAAGCCACTTATCTCATCAAAGATTCCCTCAATCAATTCTATCGCCTTCGGAGAAACTACATTTTCAAACATCCCTCTCATCCAGTAAACTTATATTAAAATATACAGACCAAAATCGGCGGGTTATTGGGAGAAGCGCTCTTCTATTTTTTATAACCTTAATTAACCTATCATCAGAATATAACTCTCGGAGATTCTTTAGATCCTTCTCATCTCCAAAATTGAGTACCCGGGCAATGACATAATCCGCATGTCGATCAATGTCTATTATCTCCACATCCCAGAAGAGTGTGGGATCAAAAAGTAATTTCGGATCGTTTATATCAGGCTTTCGAATATAAACCAAAACTCTACCTAATTAGAAGGTTCGACCTAAACCAGGCCAGTTCTTTGGCATTTTCTCACCCAAAAGACAGGATACCTTCTCTTTTTGGATCAGGGTATGGGCCTTCCTGCCGAAAGTGAGCCACATTCCTTTTAAATCTCGGGCAAGGGAAGCATAACATGCATCATACCCAGTCAGTCCTAATTTAGCGAAACTGTTTTTTCCCAAATCACTTCTCATATCCTCTCAGCTGGCGTAAGATAGCCAGACTACTCAACTTTCCTCTTTTTCTTAAGCGTCTAACAGTATCCAAGAACCTGTCTTTCTCCTCTTCAGCCTACCAATCCAAAAAGCGCCTTTCAAATTGTTCAGGGGTAACTAAAACAGCCCTTATTTTCCTACCTTTGCTGATAAAAATGGGTTCACCCTTATTGTTCAAT
>CAYTDY010000284.1:0-3253 GCA_964436665.1 uncultured Desulfobacteraceae bacterium | reverse complement strand
GCGGTTAACAATTTTGCTATCTCTATGATAGCAAAATTTAAAACTGAGCAATTAAGGAAGAAAATTTTTTCCCAAGCTAAAAAATATAACATAAGACTCATTGATGCTGAGAATACAGGAAACGTTATCAGAGCTGCTATTAGAGAATTAAAAGAAAATCGAATTCTCGTAACAGAGTGCGATGAAATTGAAGAGTGGAGGCCATCGGGAAAAGAGAAAACATCTTTTTTGGGAAAAAAAACATGTTTAGACAGGACAATAAATGTTATTCAAAAAAGAACAGGGGCCGATGTTGTTTTTGCAATAATACATAGATATAACCTGAACAAATACAAGCTAATTATGTATGCCTATGAAGATATGTTACAGATCCTCCACGATATCGCGCCTTCTTCATCTGGAGAAACCGTATTAAAATTTCTCGAAAGATGTATTTACTCCAATCCAGAACAGTGGTATCAATGGAAAAATTATAATGAGATAAAAACTCTTCCCAGCCCTGAAGCCAAGGTTGAGCGAGAAACACCTCTTCCATTATTGAAACCTGCACTTGGTAGGGTTTCATGACGAGGTATAAAAAATTAATGAGTAAGCCGTGTTAAGCCTCCAGTTTAATTAACTTTTATTCGCTCTTTTGTGAAAAAGCACAACTTCAGTTAAAGAAGGATATTTCTTTGATCTTATTCATCGAACCTATTTCTAAAAATACAGGAATGTATGTGCCCGCATACCCATTATCCATTATGGAGATAGCAAGCTTTGTTAAATTCAACATTCCCGAAGTAGAAATTGGGATTATTTCTATATCTGTGGATTATGGATTACCTCTTACACAGGAAGGAAAAGAGAAGATATACAGAGAACTTCTAAAGGACATATCAGAAATAAGACCAAAGGGTATAGGCATTTCCTGTACGGCTATTGCTCAGGCAGAAGAGACAATCAATTTATGTGAGCTTATCAAGGAGTATGATCCCAATATTTTTATCTTTTTGGGGGGTTATTTCCCCAGCATTTACTATGAAGAGATATTCTCAAAAACCTCAGCAATAGACCTGATAGTGATCGGTGAAGGTGAACTACCTGCCCTCAAAATAATCGAGCTTTTGGAGAGGGGCGAAGACCCGATAAACAAAGATATCCCAAATCTGGCATGGAAAAAAGATGGTCAAATCCAATTAACCAAATTGGGTGTGCGTTTTGATCTTAATAAAAAGGCTCCTCTCAATCTGGAATTATTACGGTATCCCGGGGCATATGATATTCTGCCTTATGCCTTCAGCCGGGGGTGTCCCTATCGTTGTAATTTTTGCATGGAAGAATTCATACGACCGGTCAGGAAAGAGGTTCCTTTAGAGATTGTCCGAAGAGACCTAACAGATTTGTCACATCAAAGCAATACCCACACCCTATTGGTCAGTGATGCCCTTTTCAAATCTTTTGATTTATTTCCTTTTCTTCGATCATTAGGCGTGAAAGTTAATTTTGAAACTCGCTGTGATGTCCTGGATCCGTCCACAATCACTCAAATTGCGGATGTTTGTGGGATGATGGCACTCGGCTTTGAATCGGCAAGCTATAATACATTAAGAAGGATGAATAAGGTCAGGGATAGAGCTCATTATCAGAACTATATCTCTAACACCATTGCCATATTCAAAGAGGCTGTTAAATATGAGATTCCAATAATGGTTTTTATGATTGCCGGGTATCCAGGAGATACAGAAAGAGACTTTGAAGAAAGCCTTCTTTTTGCTAAAGGGTTATCAGAAAACAATGGACCTGGAGGGTATGTCTTTAAGATTGGAGAATGCAGGGTCTACCCCAAAACCAAGCTTTACGACATTTCCTTGTCCCTGCCAGATGTTGTTTTTGATGATGATGGTGTTTTTGGTCAGAATATAGTCAGGCAGCCATCTAAAGGTATAGACTTTGAAACAATTCTCGGTTATATGAGAGAGATATTTAATCTATCCAATTACACGCCTAAGCTTCAGGCAAACCTCCTAAATATTATGCCTTTTTTCAGACTCCCAGTGCAAGCCTTGAGAGATGATATGATTCCTGACACATGTTTCAGGGGTAATAATAGGGGAATATTTAATGTACAGAGAGAAAACCTTTTAACTTTCAGGGAATTGATACCCAGGCTAACCGAAAAATATAAAAAATGGATGTCAAGTCAAAGAAGCACACGTGATTTACAAATTTAAGCCTTAAGAAAATCTTCTATAAATGGAAAAAGAAACAAGTTGCATAAACTCCAGGGCCATTTTGGGTTATGTAAAGGAATATAATGATGGCGACTGTTCCACCCTGCTGGGGAACCTTGACCCTGAGATTGATGACCTCCCTGATCTTGAAGGCTTTTTGAGGGATTTCAATAACTGGATTTCCTGTACCGTACTTTCCAAATTATATGAAAGGGCAAGGTTGATTCTTAAGGACGACATGGCCGCATATAAGATAGCCAGGTATGCTGTTGAAAAAACCTCTCTGGGCTATGCCCAGAGGATAATAGTCAAGGCATTTTGGTCAACTAAAACGGCCCTCACAAACCTTCAAAAAATAAATGACAAATATAACAGGAGCAAGAAGACAGAACTGGTGGAAATCAAGAGGAACAATGCTATTGTTAGATTACACTGGAACTCCCAAATGGATGTAACAAAAGATATGTGTCTGTATAATCAGGGAGCTTATACCTTTATGCCGCTTATCTGGAGAGGGGAGCCCCTCATCCTAAAAGAGAAATGCTGTTACCTTGAAGGCGCCCCCTATTGCGAATATTATCTGAAGTGGCCTGCCAGGAACAGCTTTCATGAGATTTTTTCACGGTTTTTCTCTTCAAAATCCGTCCTTATGGAAACAATAATGGAAATGGAGAAGGATAAGCAGGTAATTAAGCGAAAATATGAAGAGGTAAACCGGCTGAATTTAGAGCTGAATTATAAAATCAAGCAGCTTTTGGCTGTGCAGGAAACCGGAAAGGCAATCCTCTCTGTACTGGACCTGGACCGACTGTTAACTGTTATTATGAACCTTCTTTCTAACGTATGTAAGATTAACCGTGCCCTCATCATGCTTGTTAACGAAGACGAAGGATATCTTGAGTATATACATGGTGTGGGATTTGAAGGTGAAGTCCCGGATGAGGTTAAGGATTACAGGGTTTCCCTTGAACGTGTGAGTAATATCCTGGTTAGGGTCACCAATACAGGACAACCAGAGTATGTTCCCGAGGTAAAAGGTT
>CAYTDY010000283.1:2244-3258 GCA_964436665.1 uncultured Desulfobacteraceae bacterium | reverse complement strand
CTACGAGGCCCATATAGGTCTCTGCTGCAAAGCGAACACGATCAGAAGCCATACAAATCTCGCACCCACCGCCCAGGGCCATTCCGGCTGGTGCAGCGACTACAGGTTTATCCAGATATTTCAGCTTCATTAAGGAATCCTGTAAATATTTGATAGCCCATTCCAGATCATCCCACTCCTCTTCCTGGGCTGCAAACAGAACCATAAGCAGGTTAGCACCTACAGAGAAATTATTGCTGTGGTTGGCGATAACTAGACCTTCGAAATCCCTGCTCACGACATCGGCTGTTTGCAGAATCATATTGATGATATCTTCAGTGATGGCATTCATTTTGGTGTGGAATTCCAGGCAAACCACCCCATCACCAATGTCTATGAGTGAGGCACCCAAATTCCCGGCAACCTTCTTTTCCCGATCCTTAAGAGAGGGCAAAAAAATGATTTCTGACTTGACCGGAACCTCTTTGTAATCCTTGGAAACACGATCATAGAAATAAAGCCTACCGGCTTCTCTCTTGTAAAAAGACTCTTTTCCACTATCGAGCATCTCTTGGACCCATCCAGGGATCTCATTATCAGCATCTTTCATTTTTGCCACGGACTTTCCTACTCCAATGGCATCCCAGACCTCAAATGGGCCCATTTTACGGGCAAAACCCCATTTCAAGGCATTGTCCACATTCAAGATGTCGTCAGCAATTTCAGGGATCCGGTTAGCTGAATATATGAGGGTTTCCGTTAAAGTACGAAAGGTGAACTGCCCTGCGAGGTCTTCAGCATAATAGAGAGACTTAATCTTTTGACCCGTGCCTGAAATATTCTTGGCTGCCTCCAATGATGCCAGCTTCACCTTTTCCTGAGGAGTATATTCCAGGGTATTGTAATCAAGGGAAAAAATTATTTTTTTCCCTTCGCTATCCTTGCTCTTCTTGTAAAAACCCTGTTTTGCTTTTTCGCCAAGAAGCTTTTTTTCAATCATCTGGTTAATGAAATCGGGGGGCTTGAACATCTCCC
>CAYTDY010000283.1:0-2234 GCA_964436665.1 uncultured Desulfobacteraceae bacterium | reverse complement strand
TGTGCTCCTTCGTATACATTGTCTGCCACATGAAGAAGTGTATCCAGACCAACCAGATCTGCTGTTCTGAAGGATGCGCTCTTAGGATTGCCCACCACAGGTCCAGTAAGCTTGTCAACAGCCTCTATGGTCAACCCCAGGTCCACCATACTCTTGATGACACAAAACATGCTATAGGTCCCGATCCGGTTGGCCACAAAATTCGGGGTATCCTTAGCATAAACGATTCCCTTTCCCATTACCTTGTCACACGTCTCAGCCAGAATCTCAATAACCTCTGGAAGCGTATCAGGACTCGGGACGATTTCCAATAGTTTCATATATCTGGGGGGGTTGAAAAAATGAGTAATTGCAAAATGCTTTCGAAAGTTTTCCGACCGATCTTCACACATTGCTTTAGCTGGTATGCCAGAGGTATTGGAAGTAACGATGGTTCCGGATGTCAAGACTGATTCAATCTTTTCGAAAACGATCTTTTTGATGTCAAGCCGTTCAACAACAACTTCGATGATCCAATCCACATCACTTAACCACCCTAAATTGTCCTCCATGTTACCAATGGTGATCAGCCTGGCATTTTCTGGAACATAGAAGGATGCTGGTTTTGATTTAAGGGCTGTGTTTAATCCATTCTGGCTCAATTTATTCCTGAATTCTTTGCTTTCCTTGGTAAGCCCCTTTTTCTTATCATCGTCTGTTAGTTCTTGGAGTACGATATCTAGAAGAATCGTCTCAATACCCACATTGGCCAACTGGGCTGCAATGGTGGCTCCCATCACACCAGCTCCAATGACTCCACACTTTTTAATAGCCCTCTTCATAAATAAACCTCCTTTTTAAGTGAGCTAAAAATTCAAATGTTAAGATGCAAAAAAATATAATTTAAGATATTGTATGGCATAGTGCCGCGACAAAGGGATTATTCGCAATCCGATATATAACTTTAGATTATTTTAAATTTCAATACGTTAGGAACTTGTTTAACTAAATGAATTGTCATTCAGTTTTACAAAACTATCATCCGCAAAAATTGAAGTCAAACAAATTTGTGATAGTAATATATTGTCATTGTTTATTTGTGAAAACCAGTATTCAGTTTCAAGCCTCAAGTTTCAAGTATCCAGCAACAGGCAATACCCAAATATTGCCTTGCAATTTAAAAGAAGGGTTGATAAGGAATGCAGAGAGTTGGTAACAGTAAAGCCATAAAAAGGTAAAGATATGGATGAAAAATCTAAGGAAGTAGCACTAAAAAGGCTCCGGGGATTTTGTGACCCGGACTCTCTTGGCGTTCAATCTACCGCAGATATAAACAAAAAGAAGCATTTGTTGGTGGCCCAGGCTAAGGCAGTCAAAGGAATTACATTTGGGCTTAAGATGCCAAGAAATGACTATAATTTGTATGTAGCCGGACCAGAGAGGACCGGTCTGACCTTTATAGCTAAAACATACATTGAGAAAATAGCCAAAAAAGATCCCTCACCCTTTGACTGGTGCTATGTATATAATTTTCAGGAACCAGACACGCCTAAATTTCTTAAATTGAAAAGAGGTATGGGCCTAAAATTAAAAAAGGACATATCTGAGTTCATAGAAGAGATTAAGACAGAGATACAAGACGTCTTTGAAAGTGAAAATTATCATAAAGAAAAGGAAACTATATCTAAAAAAGTTACTACCAAGAGAAACAAATTGATCTCCCTGCTGGAAGAAAAGGTGAACAAATTAGGATTTGTCCTCAATATTAGTCAGGCTGGAATGATGATTATGCCATCAAAGGATGGCAAACCTATGGATGACAAAACTCTTGCTGCCCTACCAGAGAAAAAAAGGAAAAGGCTTCAAAAGTTAAGCCAGGAATTGCAGAAAGAGATGAAGGAAACAGTGAGAGGCATACGGAACCTGGATAAAGAATTGAAAGAGAAGATCAAAGAGCTTGACAATAAGATAGCCCTTTACCGTGTTGGGCAACTCATAGAAGAGCTTGAGATAAACTATAGGGATCTGCCAGAGGTATTAGATTATCTTAAAGGGGTGAAGGAAGATATTATCCTTAACATAGATGATTTCAAACAAAAAGAATCAATCCATCAAGGCGCGCTTTCTATTCCCCAAATCGAGCCCTCATTCACCCGCTATAAGGTAAATGTCTTTATTGACAACTCAAAGTTAAAGGGGCCTCCAGTTATAATTGAAACCAACCCTACCTATCCTAATCTCTTTGGCAGAATAGA
>CAYTDY010000282.1:0-3277 GCA_964436665.1 uncultured Desulfobacteraceae bacterium | reverse complement strand
AACTTTACAATATCGACTACAAGAAATCCGAAGAGTTAGTTGAAACTCCACAAGTTAAAGAATACGTGTTCGGCAAAGGCTTCATTTCACTCAACAGTCGGGCTGAAATAGAAGCGAAAACAACCACCTATGAGCGAGCGGTAACAGAAGAGCAGTGGGAAAAGAAAACAGCCATACAATACAAAATGTACTCGGCTGAGGAAGTGGCTCTGGATATATTCAATAGATTCAAAGCATTTGATTTAGATGAAGGAACTGAATACAGTAAGAAATACCCTTTCGAGAAGATTTCAGCAATTATAAAGAATTCACTGCAGAGAATAGGTGAGAACGAGGACTTAGTCCATGAGCAAAGCAGACAAAACATCCTGCAGGGATTCGGTGTAATAGGAAGGAAGAAGACCAAGAGCTTGAGATATAAGATTGAGGCCGAAAACCTTTATACTAGCAACACAGAGGATATTAACAAGGATAGCCTTGGCGTAGGAACACTGAGGAGAGAACACAGCATATTCTTTGATGATTATTCCACTAAGGCAGGGGACGAAGAGGATAGGAAACTCTTAAAGGAACTACTAGAAGACGAGACTTTGCATGTGTATTCACTGCAAAGAGTAGAAAATGTGTTCAATTTCAAAACCCCTGTTAATGTAGTTTTTGCCTCTTATAAGCCAGAAAGGGATTTTATCAAAAGGTTAGTTAGTGAAGAGAATGCCAAATTTATAGATGCCTGGATAAAATCCCCTGATGTGGGCTTTTATAGCATCGAGTATTCGTGGCGGAAAGGTGAGCATCCTAAACAAGGAAGTTTCAATCCTGACTTTTTCATAAAGGTAGGCAACGATATTTTAGTTATAGAAATCAAGCAAGACGGAGATCTTTCGGCTGAAAATAAAGCCAAGCTGAGATATGCTAAAGAGCATTTCAAGCGACTTAATACCTTGCAATCAGAGCAGCGATACTACTTCAAATTCCTCTCCCCTGAAAGCTATGACTTGCTCTTTCAAAGGTTAAGAGAGGGAAAATATCAAGATTTTACTGCAAGGCTAGAGGCAGGTTTAGATGAACTTTCAGAACAAGACTAATAAGCTAATGCAAGGATATGTGGCATCTATTCCCTTTGACCGGCGGCTATACCGCCAGGACATCGAGGGAAGCATCGCCCACGCCATGAACAGCCGTTTTCACGAATAGTCTGTAGTGAGGCGCTTATTTAAGAATAAGCAATTAACTATAAAGTGGTATGGGCTAGCGAACCTGGATAAGGAATAGTACAGAGTATGCTGACCGTATATACAATAGGCCATAGCAATCACGATCCCAATACCTTTCTACGGTTACTTCGCTCGGCTGATATTGAGGCTCTTGTAGATATACGAAGCAGCCCAAATAGTAGTTGGGTCTCGTTCGCAAAAAGGCAGAATTTACAGGAATTACTGAAGTCAGCTGGTATTAGATATTCGTATATGGGGGATGTATTAGGCGGTCAGCCTTCTGACCCAGAATGCCTTGATCCGCAATCGGGTAAGATAGACTATCAGTTAATCCAGCGAAAGGGGTCGTTTCAAAAGGGCATAAAAAGAGTGATGGATGGTTGTAAGAAATATAAAATCTGTTTGATGTGTGCTGAGGAAAGTCCCGCCTATTGCCATCGTAGTCTCCTAGTCGGTGACGCCTTAATTCGGAATGATGTGAAAGTATTGCATATACGTGGTGATGGACGTATTCAAATGGACGAAGAATTATCAAAGGAGCGAGCTGGAGTACCAGCAAGTCAACAAAGGTTCCCTTTATGAGTACGATGAATAGTTATTTAACCATTTATACTATAGGTTACACAAAAAAAACAGCGAAGGAATTCTTCGGACTTCTAAGAACCACGGGTGCCAAACACTTAGTAGATATTCGCTTGAAGAATACTTCGCAACTGGCAGGTTTTACTAAACGAGACGATTTAAGATATTTCCTTCAAGAATTACTCGATATGGACTATCATGAGATGCCGGAATTTGCTCCAGAGGAATCTATGTTAAAAGAATATCGTAAGACCAAAAACTGGAACAGATATGAGATTTCATATAAAGAGTTGATGAAACATCGACAGCCTGAAACGAAAATGAGCCCGAAGTTACTTGAAGAAGGTATGGTGCTTCTGTGTAGCGAACCAAAAGCAGAGCATTGCCACCGCAGACTAGCAGCAGAATACTTGGCAGATTTGCAGTCTCGCAATATCAGAATTATCCATTTGTAAGTAAACTCACGATGAAAAAAATTCTAGTAATAACCGATGTTACCCAGATGCCTGCCAATAGAAATCGGGGAAATGAAGTATGTGTCGTTGGCATCGATACAGAAGGACAATGTATTAGGCCTGTCTGTGATGGAGGTTTCTTGAAAAAATACCTAATGGATGTAAATGGAAAAGTGATCATAAGACACGGAGCCAGGGCAGAACTTGATTTGTTTCCAATTAAAACTCAGCCTCCTCACATTGAGGATATGAAGTTCGAACCTAGCTCGATTTCCAGTCAAGGACTATGTGGAAGCACCGAATGGGAAGAAGCTCTGCGTAAGAACTCCTTCAATTCTGTAGAGGAGATATATGAAGGGCATCTACAGGATCAAGGGTGGGTAGTACCTGGCTCGAAAACAAGATCAATTGCCACCTTGTCAGAAGCCAGCATCATAGATGTTGAATTAACCCCAAAAAGTGTAAAACCAAGAATAACATTTTTAGACAAAGCTGGCTGTGAATTTAATCGACCAGCCAGTGATTTAACTTTGTGGGATCATTGCTATTCAATGGTCAGAAAACAAGGACATAATTCGGGTGAAGTCGAGAGAGAATTAGTTTCTCTTTTACAAAAAGCGGATCGATTATATCTACGCTTAGGACTAGCTCGCCCTTGGGAGCCTGAAGATGATGGGGGTGAGAAGTGCTGGCTACAGGTTACTGGCGTATATACTTTCCCCGATTACCTAAACGGCAAATGCTTCGCTGATTTCTAAACGTATCTTAAATTTCCCACTCCCTTTTTCTTTATTCCGAAGTACAGTACAAGTATTGTAGTTGACTCTCTGCCTGCACTTTTCGTCACAAAGTTTAGACAGGCGCGATGTCCTCAGGCTTCAAGCAGGTGGAACGAAAATCAAAAATAAAAGATAAAAAGTCAAAATGACAATTGAAAAAGCAAAAATTCAGCGCCCTGGCGAGTCGGGGCTCGCAATGACACGGTGGGTTACTGCTAGTGTTAAAAATAGTGGCAAAACAAGGTGC
>CAYTDY010000281.1:0-3369 GCA_964436665.1 uncultured Desulfobacteraceae bacterium | reverse complement strand
TAACAATATGACTTTTTGCTACATCGAATTGTCGGCAGATTTGGATGGGCTACCATGAAGGCTTTTGCGAAATGACTGGCTAGATGAAAAACAGGACGGAGTGCTTAACCCTCGTGCAGTAGTATCAATCCAGGACGCGATGCGTGTTGTGCAAACCATGCCTGCAAATGTATGAATGCTTGACTTCGCAACCTCATGAATGGCTCCATTCTGATTGCCTCATCCAAGGAGCTAGTCACAAGATGCCGGGCATTAAAACAGAGGTAATAAATCCCTGTCGATTGTCCTTCACTGATCATCAAGGGCCCCAGCTTCCATATGTATTGAGCAGGCTTCTTTATCTTCTTTTGTTCGCTCTCTGGGATAACCAATCCAGCAATAAAGCGAGCTATGCGTATATTCCTTTGGGCATGGTCACAAGATGCGCTTATTTCTACTAGAACGCGGCGACATTTTATGCAGAGTTCCTTCCTATGTTGGGGGTCGTTATACTGCGGATGCAAAACATCCGTAAGTAAATTGTCACAGGTTGGTACCCAGCTTGGTGCCTTATCTGGTTCAAACATGTATATATTCCCAGCAGCATATTTGGCATCTCCTTCAACTGCCAAATGTAACATCGTATTGATAATAGCCTTTCGTTCGATGCCACAATCTTCTTGATGTTTAAGTATTTCCCCTGCATTGCCGGAAAACAAAGATGACAATTCACTCACACAGCTCTCCATTCTATCTGAATGCAGTGGATTCAGTGAGCTATAAAGACCGCTCAGGACCGTGTTGTCATCTAGGTTCTCACCTGAAGCCTCTTTGGCCAGAGCATACATTAGATTCAACAGCTGATTTCTCCAGGCATCCCGCCATCTTTTGGGTTCGCTTTCTTCCAAGACCAAATCAGAAAGGATGTTAGTGACCTGAGTTGCAGCCTCAAAGTCTTTTTCCTCCCAGGCTTGAAGGAATTGGAGAGGACTGAACTGGCTAATCGCTTCGTCGACTTTAGCAGACACTACTTCAACATTAAACTCGCCACTTTTATTCCGGCACTGACCCTTTGTCAGTGTAGTGATAATAATGGGCTTTGGTATTTCTTTATTAGCAAAAATATATTTCTCGAACGGCTTTATCAACTCGGGATGTTTAGTCCAGACAAGCACCGCATAAGGGCCATTCCGGGGACTCAAAAGACCTTGGATGCGCGACACAAGTGTTGCAGCCTTTGATCTATCAGAGACTCCTCCCCCGACCAAGTCCATATCAAGGATTGCCAATCTCACGCCTGACAGGCGTTCATGCTCTAAAGGCAGCCCTTCAATGCTCCCATCAAAGAATGCGCAAGGCACGCCTTTTTTAGCAAAAGCCTTCATGACAGGCAGTGCGTCACCTTCATCGTTATCTACAACTATCACACGGGCACCCTTGAGACCAATCATTGCTATTTCTCCTTGAACACAAGAGCTACAACTGCTCCGTTAAAACCCTCTGGCAACGATACATCACCATTTTCCGGGAAAGCCAGTCTTCCCCCCTGGACTCTCATAACTTGGTCCGCTAAATGCAACCCTAATCCCATACCGTCCGGTTTCCGGCTTATAAATGGCTCAATTAAATACTCAGGAAGGTCTAAAAAGCCTGGCCCGTTATCCGCAATAATAATGGCAGGCCCATCTTTAAATTCTTTCGAAATTCCGATATATATACGTTTCACATTCTCTGACTCAAGACCATATTTATTGTCGAGCCACCATATTGAATTATCTATCAGATTCATAAGTGTCGCTATAATCAGCCGGCGGCTGCATTTTACTTTGAAGTCCCCCTGTGATTCACTAACAGTAGGCTCGATTTTGTGTACTTTAAGTCTAAGCTGAGTATTAAATATTGCTTGTGATATCAAATCACTCGTTTTTTCTTTAGTGGTTCCAGATTTCCTCATCAGGAAGCCAAAACCTTCAACCAAATCAGCAAGGTGTTTAGCCAGTGTAATAATACGTTTACTTGCTTGATCTTCTTTTACAGCTTTTTCTAGTTCAGCTACCCCCTTCTCCACTTCATGAATCACGGTAGCCAAACTTAATCCTGCACTTGAACTAACTAGGAAATTATCGCGGATAGTAATATAATCGTTCTCTATTCTGTCTAAGTATGGCTCAAGCTCTTCTGTAAGATTCTTCTTTTCTATAAGTTCTCTTAAATCCGACAGGTCCTCAAGAACCGGTTCCTTAAGTTTCTTGCCGCTGTAAACGTTGCGGATGCGTATTTTGTCAGTATTTCTTTCATTAGTTATTTGGGTTAGGGTATATGTAACAGCCTCCCAATAGGCTCTATATGTGGCATTATCAACAAAGCCCTCACGATTAGTTTTTTCTATCAGGCCCAGATTTCTGTCCGGATCAAAGATAATATTTTCACCAAAATGTAATGAAACCGCTCCGATTACTATGTTATTACTGATTTTCCATTGTGGTTTATTAATTCGCAGCGCACCTAAGTTCAACCAGTCATTTCCCGGCTCGCCATAATCATAAACGCGTATCCCTTCACGGTATACGCGTATGCCACCATTTTCCCTGAGGAATTCTTTGAGTCCTTTACGGTCTGTTACTCCCAGTGCCAATACTTTAGTTTCGAGATCATATATATAAAAATCTATATGTATGGGTCCGACATGTTTTTTTAGCAGATCAAAATCAATATCCTCCGATTTTATAGAGAGATTTTCAAATCTGACTGATCTAGGCTGTACCTTGTCTTCCATTGCAGGATAGGGAGTAAATTCATAATCATATGAAAGGGTACTGTCATATATGTCGCAGTGAGCCCGGAAAAGAGCATACTCTAGTACTTTATCTACGGTTAAAATACCTGTAAGCCAGTCAGAATTTTCTGGCAACAAAAGCTTCGATTTAAATTCTCCTCTAACGATCCTATTTGTATTTCTCTGGAGGTTTTCAAATGGTGAGCATATAGAATTTATTGCACGGGCAAGGTCACGAATCATACCACGGTTCCAAGTATTGCGAAGCGCGGAGATTTCTACCCTAGTACCTGTTTTGCTGCCAGTGAAAATTTTCGGTTCGCGTTGGCGGATTCTTACTGGAATCTCCTCTAAATATTTGTGCTCGCTATACTTCGTCCAGTCTATTTCTACAAGAATTTCGGGATTATTCCTTTTTCGAGTAACAAGCTTTATATGATTCCCCAATTTATGGGCTGCAAAACGTCCTACACCTTTCTCTCCAAGTGGCAAACGATGGTATTTGGTAGTTCTTTCTCCTGATTGTCTTTGTCTGGCGCGGTAATCTGTTCCCGGCTCCATCCATACCCCTGTTATAGTGTCATAGTCCATACCTGTACCAGAATCCTGGATAA
>CAYTDY010000280.1:0-3396 GCA_964436665.1 uncultured Desulfobacteraceae bacterium | reverse complement strand
ACGATAAATTTTCAGAAGGCGATAAAGACTCAGATTCTTATGTCTCAGGAAAAGCTGCGATAAACTACGTATGGCAAATTTCAGAAAATCTGCTATTTAAGGAGAACGCAGACTATCTGATATCATTTGAGGATACAGATAGGTATTTTATTAATTCTGAAACCGCCTTCGAGGTAAAAGTTAATGGAGCTGTCTCACTTGGTGTAAGTTATACTATTGCTTACCAACATAAACCACCATCCCCAGATATTGAGCATACGGACACAGTATTTATGACATCACTCATTGTAGATTTCTAAAAGAGTCAATGCTGTTTTATGTTATTTGTCTCATCTTACAGATCCTAACTTCTAAATCCGGAAAGCTAAGATCTCGGTACGTTATCTTGAAATATTGAGAACTGTTGATTTTGGCAAGTCAATCTCCAATTTTGGAGGGTAAAAATTTGCTACATTATATTAAAGATTTTTAGATTATATTCTTATGGACTGATAGTGAGTTGCAGTATATTCAGAACAAAATATAATGAGAAATAATTAAATAGAAGGATTACTTTAATTTTTAACATCCATTACGTTGATGCCATGAAATTTACTGTAAAAAATACGTTAACGGAAGCTGAAGTCCAATCCGGTCTCAGGGCAGTTATAAGGGATGGTTTAGCCAGTCAAGCTATGGTGACGTTTACAGGCGGGGCATTGCTGGTTGCGTTTGCCTTAATGTTAGGCGCTTTTAACCTCGTGATTGGACTGCTGGCGGCTATCCCCCCTTTAACTCAGCTGATTCAGATTCCTTCGATTTTTCTGGTTGAAAAAATACGGAATAGACGAGCCATTTCTGTATATGCATCCGCTTCAAGTAGGGCAATGTTGCTCGTAATAGGCTTAATGTCAATCTTTTTGCCTACTAAGACAGCGCTGATGTTTCTAATCGTAGCACTAGCACTACACACTATACTTGGTGCGGTGTCGGCATGCAGTTGGAGCTCATGGATGCGAGATCTCGTACCACAGGATCAATTAGGGTCCTTTTATTCAAAGCGAATGAGGCTGGCAACCGGATTGGGCATTGTGCTTTATCTTGTAGCGGGACTTTATATTGATTCTGTCAAAAGACTATTTCCAACCTTTGAGCTTCACTCCTATTCAATACTGTTTTTGCTGGGGTTCTTTGCAGGTATGCTCGGTGTCTACTTCATTTCGACTATCCCCGAGCCCCGAATGGTAACCCAGGAAGGGAGGTCAAAATTCTTTGAACAGATGTTGATCCCCTTTGAGGATATTAATTTTAGAAAGCTCATCACGTTTTTGGGCTCTTGGAATTTTGCCGTCAATTTGGCTGCTCCATTTTTTACAGTTTACATGCTTAAAAGATTGCGGATGGATATGTCGTTTATTATTGCCCTAACGGTTTTAAGCCAGATAATGAATCTCATATTTTTAAGGATTTGGGGGAAATTTTCAGACATCTACAGCAACAAATCGGTGCTAGCCGCCTGTGGGCCCTTATTTTTAGCTTGCATACTCGCCTGGACTTTTACAACGATGCCAGAGAAGCATATGGGAACTATCCCCCTTTTGGCAGCCATTCATATCTTCATGGGTATCTCAATAGCTGGAGTCACCTTGTCTTCAGGAAACATTGCGGTAAAGCTGGCACCAAAGGAGCAGGCAACCTCATATCTCGCCGCAAATAGCATTGTGAATTCCATCGCAGCAGCTATTGGGCCTGTTTTAGGCGGTAAGTTTGCCGATTTTTTTGCCACACGTGAACTGGCCTTAACACTTAATTGGAAATCTCCAGTAAGAGAACTGCGCTTTCATACATTAAGCTTTCAGCACTGGGGTTTCTTCTTTTTCCTGGCGTTCCTTATTGGTCTGTATTCCATTCACCGATTGGCTAAGGTAAGGGAGGTTGGAGAGGTTGAAGAGAAGATTGTGATCCACGAACTTATTTCGGAGATAAGAAAGCCATTGAGAAATATCTCAACCGCAGGCGGACTGCGCCAAATGATTGAGTTGCCGGCATCACTCGTAAGACATGTGCCTGGTACTAATGAGTATAAGATTAAAAAGATCAAGTGAAATCAGACATAAGTATTGCGCTTTACTCATTGGAAGAGGGCTTGGACAGAGTTATCATGTCTCACATTGGATAAGTCAGATTACAGACACACTTAGAAGATGCGGTAAATGCGAGATAACTTAAATATACTAAAATTTTGCAATAAAGGAGATCTGTAATGTTAAAGCTATTCAAAAAGACATCCAGAAAAGTAGGCCTTCCTCCAGGAACCTTAGTGCAGGTTGAGGATAAGAAGACCGAAAAGGTAAAGATTACTATCATTGACTATGATGAAACCCAATTTCAAGAGAAAGAAGCAAGAACGGTCGAGGAATGCTTCCCCTTTAAAGATAAACCCACGGTCACATGGATAAATATAGATGATATTCATCAGGTGGAGATTATGGAAAAAATTGGAACGCATTTTGGTATCCATCCCCTTGTCTTAGAAGACATTATGCATACAGCACAACGGCCAAAGATAGAGGAATTCGAGGATTATATCTTTGTGGTGGTAAAGATGATTTACTTTGATGACAAAAAAAATGATATAGAGGCAGAGCAACTCAGTATAATTCTCGGCCCAAATTTCGTTATCTCATTCCAGGAGAAAGAAGGAGATGTATTTGATCATGTGCGGGAACGAATCAGAAGAAACAAAGGTCGTATCAGAAAGATGAAGGCTGACTACCTAGCCTATGTCTTGATAGATACCATCGTTGATCACTATTTCATCGTCCTGGAGAAACTTGGGGAAAAGATTGAAGGTATGGAAGAGGAGCTTGTCACCAATCCTACACCGGTAACCCTACAGACCATTCACACCTTAAAGAGAGAGCTGATATTCTTGCGGAAGTCGATCTGGCCGTTACGCGAGGTAATAAGCGTTCTGGAAAGGGGAGAATTATCCCTTATTCATAAATCTACAGGTATATATTTGAGGGATGTCTACGATCACACCATTCAGGTCGTTGATACCGTAGAAACCTTCAGAGATATGGTTTCCGGGATGCTTGATATCTATCTTTCAAGTATAAGCAATAAAATGAACGAGGTGATGAAGGTGTTAACGATCATTGCCACCATATTCATTCCCTTAACTTTTGTAGCAGGTCTTTATGGAATGAATTTTAAATATATCCCTGAGCTTGAGTGGCATTGGGGGTATTTCGCTGTTTTATTTGTAATGGTTATTATAGGCTTCGGGATGGTCATGTATTTCAGGAATAAAAAATGGTTATAGGAGGTGGCTACTATGGGTGGCTTATATTTTCTCCCTATTAATTTTTCACTAATCAAAAATAATTTTTTCTTGACAGTTATTTTTATAGG
>CAYTDY010000279.1:0-3399 GCA_964436665.1 uncultured Desulfobacteraceae bacterium | reverse complement strand
TGGTTGTCAGCTCCACTGCCTTATCCATATCCTTGAGAAGGAATGGATCTCTCAGGGCTCCAAGTTTTGGGAAAAGGAAGGATTTAGCTGAATCTGGAGAGGATATATTTCTATGTATTAGGAGGGATGCAAGTAGTTTTGATTTCCCCAACTTATTTGCCAGCCATGATGCAGAGGAGGGATCATCCTTTATCTGCCAGACCTTATCTCTACTATTTAACACCTGCTACTGCCTGCGCCACATTATAGCAAAAACCACCCATCTTCTCAAAGGCATTGAGGATATCAATAAAGATCATACCCCTGTCTATCTCGCATGTCCCCTCCACTAATCTATCCTGGTGGCTCAATCTCATCTCCTCGGTCATCCGGTTTATATCATTCACCAGTTTTATTGCATCTGGCATTATCTCCCTATTTTCCTCTTTAACTCCTTTAAGAATAAGAGTAAGGAATTTCCTGGCCTCTGAAGATACTTCCTCATAGTCTTGAAGTGCCTGCTCCGAGAAAAAGAACTTATCTTCAATCATCCTCTCAATTGCCTCGGCGATATCTTCCAACTCATCACCAATCCTCTCAATATTGTTGGTCAACCTCAAAAGTGAGGTTATTTCCTTTGATTCCTCAATAAGTATATTCTGTTGCATAACCTTTACAAGGAAATCTACGATCTCCTTTTGAAAATTATCCAGCATATCTTCCCTCGCCCTCCACTTGGCCACTTTGTTTGAATTTCTTATCTTTAAAGAACCAATTACCTCATCAAACATGGTTTGAGCCTCGTCTCCCATCCTGATGATCTCCTGCTTTGTCTGCACCAAGGCCACCTCTGGGGAGTCAAGATAACGCCTATCCAAATATTTGATATGAAAGATCTCATCAAGGTGTTCCTCTTTTCCGCGAGGGGTTAAAAAAATCGCGACTTTAACCAGATAAGGAAGAATAAAGAGGAAAAGAATCGCATTTATTACATTAAAAAGGGTATGGGCATTGGCAATATGTCTGGAAATAAATGGTTTCTCCCCCCCGATAAGGAGATCAGGACTCCCAATAGATAGAAGATTAGTAGTCAGATAGACGACAGCATTTACAAAATAGGGAAAGATTAAAATTATAAAGATGACACCAAAAACATTAAAGAGGCTATGAGCCATAGCTGTGCGTCTGGCATTGAGATTGGAGCCTATGCATGCCAGTTGTGCTGTAATAGTGGTACCGATATTTTCACCCAGAATCAGGGCTACGCAACCTTCAAAGTTAATTAATCCCTGGCTTGCCAGGGCCATGGTTATGCCAACCGTTGCGCTGGAACTCTGTACAGCCATTGTGAGGGCGGCACCGACAAGGACACAGAGAAGGATCTCATTAAGGTTTTGGGCCTGAAACCTTGTTAAAAAGGCAGTAAAAGCCGGTTCATTTTTTAGGGGAGCAAGCCCGGCTTTCATGGTAGCCAACCCAAAGAAAAGTATACCAAAGCCAAGAAAGACCTCTCCCAAACGTTGCCATTTTTTTGACGCAAAAAAGAATTTTAAAAGGACGCCAATGGCAACGCAAGGCAAGGCATAGTTGCTTATATTAAATGCTATTATCTGGGCCGTTACAGTGGTGCCGATATTGGCTCCCAGGACAACTCCAACCGCCTGGGTGAGGGTTATTAGACCAGCATCAACGAAACCAACCAGCATAACAGTAGTAGCACTTGAACTTTGAATTATGCTGGTGATACCTGCCCCGGTAGCACATGCTATTACCCTGTTTGAGGATACAGCACTCAAAACAGTGCGTAATTTCCTGCCTGCGACCTTCTTGAGCCCATCGGACATGATCCTCATGCCGAATATGAACAGGCCAACGCCTCCGAGGGTCTGAAATATTACAGCCTCCATAAAAGCCTAATTTTTTTGGGTACTAAGAATGATTTTTTATAGATGATATGGGGAGATTGAAGATTTAGGTTTAACAACATAACTATTTAATATTATTGAATTTATTATTTACCATTGCCTACTTTTCTCGGTTGTTATAGCACATAACAATAAATCGTCAAGTTTTAATATTAGTTTTTCAATGGAATAATGAAAATATCGGCATAAGAGGGACGCCCTTAAAAAACTAAGTAAATCAATCAACCAGTTGATAATTATTGTCTCGTGCAATGGCCTCTCCCCTCTCCACAGCATACCCTACACCTGGACCACTGATTCCCAGATGCCTGGCCAGATCCGTGAGCGACATACCTAGTTCCCTGACGGCCCAAAAGCAAAGAAGACTCCTGGCTTTCACATTTTTTGCTGCTTACCTTTTGAATAAATATCATCCGGGTCCATTTCGCAAATATCAGCGACCCTAGCAACAATCCGATTCAGGTCATAGCCTCGATGTATTAATTCATATTGGTGATCGTATTTTTCACCAGCCTGGGAAAGGACATAATCAACAAAGTTGGAGTCCCCCAATATCCTTTCATCGCTCTTGATATGATTTTGAGCTTTCAAGCGTAATCTTCTTACTTCCAACCAACCCCCAAGACTCCTGATCAATCCACCCCCTATGAGGTCATCCCGATGACCTTGATCAAGCCCCACATCCATATAGGAAAAATACTCCTT
Source organism: uncultured Desulfobacteraceae bacterium (assembly GCA_964436665.1). GTDB lineage: Bacteria > Desulfobacterota > DSM-4660 > Desulfatiglandales > B25-G16 > CAYTDY01. The sequence continues at coordinate 790 of CAYTDY010000279.1, read as the reverse complement.
TCTGGCACTTTGAGCGGTCTTTCCAAAATATCCGAGAACATAGTCTACATCCTGCCATGTCCGTTCTTTCCTGCCCATTAATGTACTATGCCCGCAATATGGGTATTTGTTCAAATTGTTAAGGTCAGATACGATTCCTGCCCTGATGGGATTCAAGTGTATATACCGAACCAGTTCCCTCAAATAGACATCTTCCTGGCAAACAATTGATTTGTAACGGTTCTGAAAGAGCTGACCATGTCGCTTATGGCGGCGATTGAAAGTGACTGCGTACCCCGTAAGCAGCCTCCTCATCAAAGTGGCCAGCGGCACATCTCCTGTTCTAAACAGAAAATGGGCGTGGTTAGGAATGAACACCCAGGCATAACAGGCAGTCCGTGTCTCAGGCAGGAGTTTTGCGAGGCGATCCAGAAGATTGTCGCAGCCCCTATTGTCTCTGAATATCTTTCGACGCTCTATACCACGAATCATAATATGGTGCAAAACACCGGGAGCATCAATTCGAGCTAGTCTTGGCATGAATTGATTTATAAATTCTTCCGTTCTTGTCAACTTAATTTTTTAAGGGCGTCCCCCTTTACTTATCCTCTGTAACGAACTCAACATAAGTACTTGTTGCAGTGTGAATCAGAGCCAAGTTTATATGATTGAACAAAGGGATCCTGAAAGGGGAAGAATATATTGACATGCTGAAATATTTTAGTTACTTTGCAGCTACAAAATAGCCATCTTATAAGGGCAAAAATTTAACAAATGTGTTAAATTTTTTTGATACTGGATACTTGATACT
>CAYTDY010000278.1:0-3406 GCA_964436665.1 uncultured Desulfobacteraceae bacterium | reverse complement strand
AAAAACGTGCCAGAACTGGAAATGAAGGAAATGGAGGAAATGACAAAGATAGGTACAGGGTACTTCTTGACGACACCTGTATTCGATGTGGGATTGTTTGAAAAATTCATGAAACAGGTTAACACCTTTGGTGTTCCTGTTATTGCAGAGGTTATGATACTGAGGACAGCAGGAATAGCACAGTTTCTTAATCGCCACTTTAAATCAGGATTGGTGCCGGACTGGATAATTAGAAAACTGGCCAAGGCCCCTGATAGACAAAAGGCAAGTATTGAGATTTTTGCCGAAATTGTATCTGGCCTCAAAGACCTATGCCAGGGGATTCACATCATCACCATGGGTGCTGAGGAAAAACTGAGATATTACCTGGATGCGGCTAAGCTAAAGAAATTATAAAAAAAGAGTGATAGGAGAGAAACTCTTGGATGAGATAAGTCTCACTATTAATGGGAAAAATATCAGTTGTCCTCCAGGTACCAGCATTTTAAATGCAGCCAAGGAGAATGGTATCAAGATTCCCACCCTTTGCCATCATCCCCACTTGGAACCGGTCGGCGCCTGTCGGCTCTGTCTGGTAGAAGATGAAAAAACAGGGCGAATTATGGCCTCCTGTGTCACGCCCGTATCTCCAAATATGGTCATACAGACAGACACCCCCACCATTAAAAAGCACCGGATAAATATTATCCGCCTGATGATGGCCAACCACCCCGAGTCCTGCATCGTATGTAGCCAGGGAAACAGGTGCGAGTTGAGGCAGATTGCCGCTGAACTGGGTGTCGGCCAAATAGGGCTTTATCCTATGCCCCATTATACTGGTCTGGAGGAGGCAAATCCTTTCATTATCAGGGACCTCAGTAAGTGTATCCTTTGCGGCAAGTGTGTTCGTGCCGACCATGAACTGGTCGTGGTTGGCGCCATCGACTACAATCTCAGGGGGTTTAAATCCCGTCCAGCCACAGTGCATGAGATGCCTTTGGAGAAATCCAATTGTACCTTCTGCGGTACCTGTGTATCTCTTTGCCCTACAGGTGCCTTGTCTGTCAAAAATACCAGATATGTGGGCTCCCCGCAAAATGAATCATCAGCCATCTGTGGGTTCTGTAGTGCTGGTTGTTCTTTAGTGATGGGCTCTGTTGATAACAAAATAATAGAAGTAAATCCTTCACACCAAGAAGACACAGTTAATCTATCAACCCTGTGTGTACGAGGCCATTTTGCCCATGACTTTTTAAACGTTTCTGAGAGATTGACAAGTCCATTGATTCGTAGAGATGGGGAACTGTCACCTGCCACCTGGGATGAGGCACTTGAGGTTGTTGCTAAAGGACTTAAATCCATAAAGAAGAAAAATGGGCCTCAAAGCATGGCATTTCTCGGTTCATCCAAATGCACAGTTGAGGAAAATTACCTTTTTCAAAAAATGGCACGTGTTATTTTGGGCACAAATAACGTGGACAATTGCAGTTATGGGTCAGGGAAGGCCACAATAAACCTGATCAATGAAAAGCTAAATGGTGGTGGCCGCATCAAACCTTTAGCTGGGCTTGAGGAGGCTGAGATGATTTTTGTCATAGGGGCCGACCCTACACAATCCGCACCTGTGGTCGGTTATTCCCTCAAACGAGCTTCAAGGATGAAGGGAATCCCATTGATTGTGGCAGATCCGAGAAAAACAGATTTAGTTTCTTTCTCCTCTCTCTGGCTCCCTCTTACCCCACACAGCGATTACGCTATGATAAATGCTCTGGCAGCCATTCTTTATAAGAGGCGGTCACATGATACTGATTTTATTAGCAAGTTCACTGAAGGTTTTGATCTTTACTGTGATGGCCTTTCATCGGTCGACCTTAAAAGGATGTCTCGGGTTACCGGGCTTGATATAGAAATGATGGAAAAAGCTGCAAATTTGATCGAAGGAAAAAAAATAGCCTTTGTGATCGGTCACGGCATCATGCAGCAGAGATATGGGACCTTGGCCATGGATGCCCTGCTCAATCTTACAATGATGATCGGAAGTCTGGGTGGTGATGGGCAGGGTCTCTATTTCCTTGCAAGGGAGAACAACCAGATGGGGGCGTGGGATATGGGGGTGGCGCCAGATTCCCTTCCTGGCCGCCAGTCCCTTTGCAATGATAAGATACGTAAACACTGGGAACAGAACTGGGAGGTCAAGCTATCCCCGGATCGTGGACTCAATATAATTCGCATGATTGAGGAGTCAGAGAAGGGAAATCTTAAGGCCCTTTACATCATGGGCGAAAACCCTCTTCGCAGTCTCCCACAGCCCGAACGCATCAGCAATGCATTAAATAACCTGGAATTACTAATAGTCCAGGACATCCTTGCTACCGAAACCACTCAATTAGCAGACGTGGTTTTACCAGGGGCAGCCTTCAGTGAAAAGGGTGGATCATTTACCAACTTAGAGGGCAGAATCCAATCTTTTGAGCCAGTGGTTTACCCACCTGGCGAGGCAAAACCTGACTGGGAGATCCATGATCTATTGTTTGCCAAGATGGGTTATTCCAAAAGATATTCCTCTTTAAAGGAAATAAGAGCGGAAATTAGCAACCTGGTACCTATGTACTCTGAATTGAGGGGAAATGGGGTAGAAACATGGATAAAAGAGACAAGTAATATGAGGCTTTTTCATCCTGATAGGGAGGGAGAATCAGTCAAATTTTCCCCCGTAGTCTCTACAGAAGATGAGACATATGATGAAGTTTATCCTTTTAAAGCCATTTTGGGTTCTCTGAGATACCATCTTGGAAGCGGCACAAGGACTGGCCATTCAGATCGAATCAAGGCTTTTGGTTTGAAAGGAGAGGTGGAGATGTCCTCTGAGGATAATGCCAGACTCAATCTGAAAGAGGGAGATAAAATCAGGATATCTTCCCCATACGGATCTATATCGAGAGAGGTAACAATAAAGAAGGATTTGAGTCCTGGGCTCATTTTTATCCCCATGGCCTTTCATAATAATGATGCAATGCAATTGATCAATCTGACCCAGCTCGGTGAAACCGACTCGCCCGGCTGGAAGGAGTGCCATGTGAAGGTTGAGAAACTTGAAACTTGAAACTCGATACTGGATACTTGATGCTCGATTTACTCAATATCCAGTATCAAGTAACCAGTATCCAGTATCAAATACGGAATTCGCTAAAAAATTTTCTGCCAGAAAAAACAGAATTTTTACAACTAAGGATCTAAATATGGAGCCACAAGAAATAGACTGGAGCCAATTAGAGGCCATTATAGATAAACATAGGGGTGAGACCTGGGCCTTGATCCCTATGTTGCAAGATATCCAGGAAACATTAGGCTACATACCAGAGGAATCCATTGATCCTATTGCAGAGGCCCTGAATCTTTTCGCGAGTCAGGTACAAGGGGTAATCTC
>CAYTDY010000277.1:0-3429 GCA_964436665.1 uncultured Desulfobacteraceae bacterium | reverse complement strand
TGAAAAAGCTCTTTGCTGATGGGTCATAGTTTATAGTTCAAAGAACATGCACTACCTCATGGTGATAACTTTTTGCTAATAAATTATTGCGGAAAAGATACTCATAGATAAGCAGAATTACTGGATGAGTAACAGTAGAAATCTAATCGGAAATTGGCAATAAAAAAAACAGAACCAGCAAAAGTTATTTCCTGTTAACAACGAGGCAGCCTGCCATCATGTCATGTAGCCCTTGCTTTTTTGCGGTAAAAGCCACCATGAGGTAACCAACAAGGAGGATGATTGTGGAAATAATCTTGCCGAAATGCCGTCCTGTGGCTTTACCAAAGGAAATTGCATTTCCGGATAAGTCCGTAACCTTAATACCGAGAGCCATCTTACCCAGTGTACCTTGTTTCGACGAACTCTCCATTATGGCGAAATACAGCCAACCTATAATAATTCCGACGATGTTGCCCAAGGTGCCTGCACCTTCCGATGTTCCTGTAGTGAAACCATATACAAAACCAATGAAGCCTCCAATAATGAACCCAGCAGCCATCAAAATAAATCCATCAATAATGGCAGCACCGAATCTTTTCCAAAACCCTGCGTAGCCCTTGAATACATTAGCTTCCGGTATGAATTGAAATTCTTCGGTTTTTGTTGTAGTGGGGGAGGATTCTTTATGGATAGATGATACTGTAGGACTCGATACTGGATCAGTTTGGGTGCTATAATCTGGTTGTTTCACCGAGAGAGGTTCAATTACAATTTGACCACCGCAATTTTTACACGTGGCCACAGCCCTTTTTCCCCGGGGGATTTTATCATTTGGAATATTGTAACTTGTATTGCATGTAGGGCAAACAATCTTCATGCCTTCCTCCTGATTTCACAGGGCAAGAGATAAGATTTAACAAGTGCTTTACTAGATGTCTGGTACATGGCAATGGGCTTGGTCAGCATTTTCATACTTCCTTACTTTCCTATTTCGAGTCTTTCAACGCCTCACTTCCTGTCCGTTACCTTTTAGTCAGAGGAAAAATGTGCGCGTTGTTCAAATTTATACACCTCTGTTTTTCAATTTTATTAATGCCTCTTGAATCTCTCTTGCCTGGGACTCAATAACACCAATCAACTCATCTGGTGATCTTTTGTCTTCCATCTCCTTTCGGTTTGGGTTAACTGCTTTGATATCGTAATTTTTGGCCTTGATTTCTTCTGCTGATACACTCCAGGAACGGTAGCTATTGGCTCTATCCGGAAGTAGCCTAAAGAAGTCATCAAAGTGCTCTATGGTCAGAGGCTGCTTTTTCATGATATTAAGGTCAGAAAGATCGTAATACCAGATCTCTTTGGTGGGTTCACCCTTAGTAAAGAATAAAAGGTTGGTCTTGCTTGCTGCCCCTGCATTGGCAAACACCTTTGGCGGAAGGCTTATGATACACCAGAGATTACATTCATTAAGGAGTTTGCGTTTTGTCTGGACAAAGGCTTTTTCATTGTTTCTGAAGAGCACACCCTCATCCATCACTGTTCCGCAACGCCCTTCTGGTTTGAGGCTGTCTATAAAATGCTGAAGAAAAAGCACCTGTGTGGCGCCGGTTTTATAGGCAAAGCGAGTTTGCGCATCCTTTCCCTCTTTACCGCCAAAAGGAGGATTTGTAAGCACTACATCGAAAAGAGGCTGGGTGCCGCTGAAAAGACCACCATAAACCTCAAGGCCCGTTAAGGTGTTTCCATGCCAGATGTGGGGTTCATCAATTCCGTGGAGGACCAGGTTTGCCAATGCAATGGGATAGACAAGATTCTCCTTCTCTCTCCCAAAGAAGGTTTGGGTCTTAAGGGCTTCAATATCACTGGCAGACTCTGCCTTTTCATTCATATAGTGATAGGCCTGGGCCAGAAAACCTCCGGTACCGCAACAGGGATCATAGACTGTCTCTCCAGGCCTTGGATCGATTACCTGAACCATCACACGAATGATCTCCCTTGGTGTAAAAAATTGCCCTCCGTCATTATTCTTCTCTCCCTTCATAGACCTGGGAGAGGGTGAACATATGGGTATCATCCACCTCTTCGTTTTTTAGTTGATGAATTCTATCGAGAATATCCAAGAGGTTGCGCTCGGTATCTATGCCTGTTTTTTCAATAGACGAAAATACCTCACTGATGATCTTCTGGCGAGGTGTTGCTCCGGGTTTATTCTTTAATTCTCTCAGGGTTGGCAAGAGGTCGCCGTCAACAAAACTCATAAATCCACCAAGCGTTCCCAGTTGCAGTTCCGTACGTTTTTTTCCTTTGGGCGCTGCCCAGTCTTGCCAGCGATAGGGAAACTCAAGAGAGGGGATGAAGGAAGCGCCGACTGCCCTTGCCTGCTCTTCCTCTCGCTCTTCCCTTTCATCCAGTATCCTCAAAAAGAGCATCCAGGTAAGCTCCGGCACATACTGAAGTGCACCGGCCCTCCCGGAGCGCCGCATAATGTCACAGATGCCCTTGATATAGGCATTTAGGGATTGTGGTGTTCTGAGTTTATGAGAGTTAGATTTGTTAGGCATTTTTTCTCTACTCATATATTCTCATTTTGGACTTTCCAAGAACTGAATAACTCTATTTATCTTTTTTAATAACACGGGACGTCTAATATCTCGTTTTTTACGCTTTAAACTTTTCAGAAGAGCTTCCTTTACTCTGTCACTTTTGGAAAATTTAATTATTTCTAATTTGTAGAACTCATCCATTAATTTATCTTCTCTAAAATCATTAAATATAGAATTTATTTCGCTAAAGGCTTTATCCTCTTTTTCTTGCGATGAAGTAAACATCTTAATTACTTGGGTGATTTTCGAATCTTTTTCAAAAATAGATTCTCTAAGAAATGTCTTTAAACTGTTTCTATCTAACTGACATAGTGGTTTAATAAGTGATTTTTTTATTTCTATATTTTTCTCAGTATAATACTGTCTCAATAATGACTTTAAGTCTGTCCTCGACAGTTCTAATTGATTGAGCAAGAGTATTGCCTGTGTCCTTACATACCAATGCTTTGATCTTGACCTCCTGATTCTCTTTATATAAGAAAGCAATTCCGCAGGGTAAACCCTTGAATAGCGCAATGCTATTAATACTTGGGCCTCTTGTAGTGCAAATTTATTAAGAGGGGAGTGTAGAAAATTTATTAGTTTATTTCTAATAATCTCTTTATTAGGGAAACACCTGAAATATCTGCCTGCACTTACCATTAATCTGTTATCAGGGTTCTTCTCAATTTCTTTTAATACACGAGAGATTAAATAGGAATTTTCCAATAATGTAAATGCTGTAATCAACCTGCGAAATAGTCTTAAATCTTTTCCTAAAATTGCTTTCTTTCTTGCTCTTATCTTTTTATACTGCTGCATTAGAAGTTTAATGTATTCCTGCCTCTTGGACTTTGTTAATTTTCTT
>CAYTDY010000276.1:0-3436 GCA_964436665.1 uncultured Desulfobacteraceae bacterium | reverse complement strand
GAAAAAAGAATATCGAAAAGGAAAGATTGTGGTAGATAAACGAAAGAAGAAGCCCATCATTGATGAGCGGAAATTATCGGTGATCCTGCGCATACGAGAACTGGAGCGAAAGGTTGAGGAACTGCGCATCGAGAATGACCTTTGAGGACACTTTTTAAGAGACCATCAATAAGGAGCATCACATGAAAATGAAAAAATATTTTATATCATGTCATTCCCTCCGTAGCCTGTGCCTCTTTTTTATTCTCTCTAACCCGTTCATTATCAATGCCTATGGTGATGACCAGATGCCTCCCAAAGGCCTTAGGGTTAATCCTTTCAGGGTAGAAAGAAACAGATTGGGCCCCAACACCTCATTCAGAATAGAAATAGATGAAAAGCTGCTTTTGGAGAATGGTCTGCTCAAAAAGGATGAGGGCCTTGTCAAGGTGGTTCGGGATATCGAAGACATTCACCTGAAATATCGAATAAAAGAAAACGATAAACTTTCAGAGGCTTCACTTGTAATAGATCAGTATTTCTTGGAACGTGTCGGAAATGAATCGGGTCTCTCGGTCAAAATGCCTTCATGGAAAGAGATAACCCGAAAAGGCCAGGATATCACGACTCAGTCTCCATGGAAAGGATGGTTGAAGACCTATGATGGGAGGATAGAGATTCGATATAACCAGGCTGCAAATGGAAAAATATTAGTTACCCTCCCTGTTGACATGCCTGATCCCTTTTGGGCATTTTTATGGGCGGTCTTTTTCGTATTCATTTCTTTTGTTATCATTTGGGCGCTTAAACCAACACCATTAAAAACACAGGAGCATTTTGAAAAGGACGAGAGCGAAGAGGAGTGGAAGAAGAAAAACAAGATAACGCGATTTCTCCTATATCCATTGAATTTCGCCATTACCCCCATAGCCACATATAGCATCTCGATCACGCAGATCCTTCTATGGACCTATATCACCATATTTGGAATCGTCTATGTCCATTGGCTTACCGGAAGCTTTTTAGATATTTCCAAACAGGTCCTCATGCTCCTCGGAATTGGAGGTGGCACTGCCTTGGCTGCAAAAATAAATGCGGTTTCACGAGCTAAGGAACTGCCAACGAAATATCTGAACCTGGTGACCAAGAAAAGAATACCCCGGCTTAAAGACTTAATCAGCGTAGGGGGTCAGCCAAACATATATAAAATGCAGATGCTTGTATTCACACTTCTGACGGGTTATATCGTCATACAGGAAATCGTAATAAATTATGCATTTCCCCTGATACCCGATAATTTGGTCACGCTTATGGGAATCAGCGGTGCGGTCTATCTCGGGAGCGAAGTGACACAGAAAAATGCGTGGGAAACAGTTGAAGAAAAGATTAAGGCCATCGAAAAACATGCATTAGATAACAATCTACCCGTTATTACACCTCAAGATATAAACAATATTGCGATTCCTGAAGTACAGGAATTAAAACACCTTCTAATGGATATTTATTCCTGAGTAACTTGGGTATGAATCGTGAATCGGGGTCAGCCCTTGACATGGGACAAAAAAGAGTGATCAAACCTGCTCCTGGCTTATTTGAAGAATATCATTGGGAAAAAAGTTCAGGCTCAAACCCAAGTTCTGGGTTGATACATGAAGGACACTGTTACGCGGCTCCGGAAGCACCGCCCAGGCAAGAAAATCATCAGGCTGGAGGATTGGAAAGAGTGAATTGAGATCCGAAGATCAAGGCTTTCTTGTATGTTAGGATTTTCTCCATAATTGCTCAATATTTTGGAAAGAATTCCACTCACTAAATTGTTATAAAAGGGGGACGTTGGTTCCAAAACGATTTAAATATTTTTTATCTCTTGCAATTAATCGTTAAAAAATATCAAAATTCATTTTCAATATTCTATGCAAAGATAAATCGAAAGATGATCGGCTACTTTGATTCTAAAGTCGCTTTGGAACCAACGTTATCCCCTTTAGAACCATTTATTAATGGGCGCCGGCGGTTTGATCAGCCTGGCTTTTATGGCAGTGATCGTGGTCCTGGCTTACACCAGATTTAAACGGCCTACCAGCTGACCGCGCCAGGATAAAGTATATCAATAACCTGTTTGGTCAATTTGAGAGTGTGGCCGTACTGCGCGCTGGCATTGTTGGTCATACAGATAATAGCAGCTTTTTTGCTCGGCAAATAATACATGTCAGTGTTGTAACCCTCGATCTCCCCGTTATGCCCGATCAACCCTAACAGGTTAATAACACCAAGGCCGTATTTGATCTTGCCCCCAGTGTCCTCCAACACATTCCAGTCAAAACGCTCGGCCTGTGTTTCCGCTGACAAAAGCGTGCCGTGATAAAGCGCTTCCACCCAGATCTTGAGGTCATAAATATTAGAAATAATCCCGCCGCTGGTCCAGGGCGCGGACGGGCTCTGGATCGACACATCATTCAACGTTCCTTCTCCCCCGGTCTCCACGCTGGCATAACCATGGCAGTACGGGGCAGGTATGCTGGTATCGGTCGGGAAAGAGGTGTTGGAGAGGCCCAGGCGGTCAAAGATCCTGGTCTTGATCTCGTCTTCAGCTGTATTGCTGGTTACTTGTTCGATAATAATGCCCAATAAGTAATAGTTGGTATTGGAATATTTACACGAAGTATTCGGGGCAAAATCCGCTGGCTGGCCGTAGACCAGGTCCAGGATCTCCTCTTTGGTCCAGACTTTGGTAATATCATTGTAGTAGGGAACGTTAAACCCTTCGGAATTGACAAAATCATAAATACCCGCGGTCATGGCCAGGACCTGCCTGATCGTGATCTGGCTGGCATTGGTTATATTAGGGAAATAATTCTCCAGGGTCGCTTCAAAACTTATTTTTCCCTCTTCGATCAGCTGCAGCATCACCGTGCCGGTAAAAGTTTTGGTAATACTGGCAATGCGAAAATGGTCAGTGGTCTGGACCAAGCGGCCAGTCTCCTGGTCAGCCACACCCTTAGCCAGGATAAAAGGGTCCTTGCCCTCTTCCCACACCCCTACGATCGCCGCCGGAACATTGTAAGTGTTCATCACACTGTCCATTGCCGCCGCGATGTGGGACTCCTGTAAAGCAGTAAAACCTGATTTGTTGTCTTCTGAACAGGAGGAAATAAAAAGGACCAGCAAACCGAGTATTAAGATCAATATTTTATTTTTCATAATGAGATAACCATAGAACATTTATGGGAAAAAGCAAGAACAAATCAATTGACAATTAAAATAAGAAAAAGCCAATAGAAATATTAGTTGCTTCACTTCATCCTCCTTTCTACTCCAAGTTATCTTCGTGCAACGATCATAATAATTTCACCTTTTTTTTATTCCAGTCCTTTTCGCGATCAATTCGTTCAAATTTGAGAAGAACTTAGCCGCCTGCGGCGGAACTTTTTTGACAGGATTAATCGTTCGACCTAGC
>CAYTDY010000275.1:0-3438 GCA_964436665.1 uncultured Desulfobacteraceae bacterium | reverse complement strand
ATGATTGATGAGAAAAGCGGTATGGGCGCTGTAGGAGACCTGGATAAGTTCATGAAATTTAAGGCGGCAAAGGCCATGGGTGATGCAGCCAGACAGTCAGGTGACGATGGCGCTGCTGGAACAGGTATGGGTCTTGGTCTTGGTGCTGGCCTGGGTATGATGATGCCGGGCATTCTTCAGCAGTCTATGCAGGCAACAGCACCTGGTAAGGCCCCAACCATAAACTGCCCTAAGTGCCAGGCCCAGATAGATCCTACTGTACGTTTTTGCCCACAATGCGGGCATCAGGTTATCAGGGAAAACTCCTGCCCTCAGTGCGGCAAAAATCTGCCCACCAAGGCACAATTCTGCATGTTCTGTGGCACAAAGGTAGAAAAGATTAAGGCCAAATGCCCTCTATGCGGACATGACATCCTACCTGGTTCCATCTTTTGTAACAACTGCGGAGAAAAGATTACGTAATCTTTTGAAACTTGAAACTGGAAACTTGGTAACACTTTAGATCTTTGAAACTAATCGGTTAATGAGCATGGAGATGTCTTTTTTTGTTATGCCCTCATAAATGCACAGGAGTGGCCCTGATAATCGGGATTTGATAGGCGGAGCTTATAATAGTATTATCAAGTTGCTATAAATCCCGATTATCTGGGCCCAGCACGGGATCTTGTTTCAAGGGCATAAAACAAAAAAAGACATCTCCATGCTCAACGTAACGTTTCTTTCATGAATAACTCTGAAGCCCAGCGTTGGAGTCAGATGCTAAAGTGCTACGAAATTTGAAACTCGAAACGAGTAACAAATATCCCCATGAACATTGCAATTACTTGCCCCCAATGCGGGGCAGAGGTTGACCTTGCCGAAGAGGATACTGTTTTCAGATGCCTCTATTGTGGCTCAACACTTAAACCAACCGGTCGAAACCAGGTTCAATCCTTTTTTATCTCACCCAGAGAAACCCCTGATAAAGTAGGAAAGGCCCTTCTTCGTGCCTTAAAAACCAAAAATTCAAAAGGCTTGCAAATAGCTGAGCACCATTTACTTTATGCCCCCTACTGGAGGGTTAATGGAATGCTCTTTCAATGGGTATTTGGTAAAAAATACTTTAGAAGTCCTGGCGGTCAGAAGGCATGGGAAAATTTCAAAAAGCTAAGGGCCACCCCATGGTTTCGCACATTTCCTGCCTTTGACTCCTCAAAATGGGGCCTATTCTCAATTGGTCTCAGGGTTCAGGTATTGAAGATATGGCCCTTCAATAAACAAAAGATGGGGAAAGACTCCCTTCTTATAAAACAATCTATTCCCTTTAAGGAGGCTATCAATCAGGCCCTAAAGTCCATAGTGCATCAAAGAAGTAGTGGTTCGATCGAAGTGGAGATGGCCAAGTCAGAGCTAATAGGTGAACGTTATTCCTTAGTTTATTTTCCATTTTACTGCTACACTCTCAAGGACAATGGCCGGAAATCCTTGCTAATTGTTGATGGTCTTTCGCACAAGGTTATCAAAGGTAAGCTGGATATAGATGAACTTAAGCGAACTTCATCTGGAGATAAGATTCCCTATAAACCACTAAATTTTATCCCTTTTAAGTGCCCTAATTGCGGCTGGGACCTTCCCTTCACCCCTCATGCAAAAATCCATGTCTGTAGAACCTGCGGCCGTGCCTGGCAGGAAAAAGGAGGCGACTATATGCCTGTGCCTTATAGGATATCTCTGAAAGATAAATCCATAAAGACACAGTGGAAATATCTAGCCTTCTGGCGACTAACAGGAATTATTAAAACACAGGACAGGGAATATAGAACACTCAAGGAATTTTATGATCTTTTCCCCCTGCCCCGCGTCTTGGATGAAGAGGCAATAAAAAAGAGAAATATCTCCTTTTATATACCCGCCATCAGGATAAAAAATGTGAAGATTGTTGATAAGTTTGCAGCCCAGCTTACCAGCACACAGCCTCAATTTAAGGAAATAGAACCCAATACCATAGAGGACCTCAATCTATCTGATGTCTGGCTGTCTTTAAAAGAGGCAAAAGAGATGGCCTATGTTCTTCTCTACTCGATGACAAAGAAGGAGCATAAAAAGACAAAGAATGCTGTAAAAAAGGCAGATATACATTTTACGAATTCCAGGCTTATATGGCTCCCCTTCATGGAGAAAGGGATTTTCCTGAGGGAATCTCAAACAGATTTTGCCCTGCAAAAGAACGCCCTTGAACTGGATTAGGGTATTCTTCAGGAGCCTATCTACCCTTAGGGGTATAACTATTTGATATTATTATATATAACGTTGACTCTAAAGCAAATTAATAAATTGTTTTAGAACTTGCGTCCCCTTTTACGAACAAAACGGACAGGTAAGATAAATGCCCTCTTATTCTTATTCTGGTGGCCGATCCTCCCGAAATAAAGCATCACTGTATAGGCGTGAACAGGGCGCACATAGGTACCAGAATAACCAGCTCCATAATCAAACTCGGTGTGGGACCAATATGGCATGTGGGTAATTATGTTTTCAAAAGGATTGGGTTCCACCAGTGAAGGGCACTCCTTACTGGTGTCCACCACACTTTTCCACTCCTTTAAGGAAGGGAGTCGCCAGTCGGAGTAGCCACTGTGTCTGAAGTTCTCACACCTCTTCATGGCATCCTCCCACGTAACTGCTGAAATAAAATCGATTCTCCAGCCGTTCTTTATCCACATCAAGTTTGTCATTCGGTCCGTAATAGTACCATCTTGGTTATCCACGAACCGGTCCTTTATTGGCATTGGAGTCAATGCACAGGGGGGTTCTTTTTCTTTTGGCAAAGGAGGCTTCTTAACCTTTCTGGGCTCAATAGTCTCTTTGAACTGATGGATTCCGCGGTAGCTGACTGCGCCTTCTTTGTCCAATTTTTTCCAAAATTCAAGGGCCTCGGCCTTATCTTCATACTTACCTATATAAACTCGAAAGAATCTACCCTTTCCCGGGACGTCGGCTTCTTTCCAAAAGAACATTTTCCCCTTTTCCTTGAGCGAATTAACGTGTGCATTGGCATTCTGAAGATTCTTGAACGAGGCCAAATGGATACTATAATAGATCCGTTCGGCACAATAGCCATTATCGCTTCCCATAAACAGTATTGCCAGAAGCAACAGAAATCCTCTCACTGTAGCGCATTTTCGTACTGAAACCGATGTTTTCATGGATCATCTCTCCTATTTTCAAAATAAGTGAAGAATCCAGGCACAAATGCCAGAATGCCTGTTCCTTTGGTCAGGACGGGTTCACTTTCTGTATAGTAAAAAACGGGCCAGCTATCAACTATTTCCCTATCAATGGGAACAAAAAAACATGTAATCGCACTGCACAAGCCCATCAATTGCTCGTTAAAGGGGGATATAGTGCAGAAATTGCTTGACGACTCGTTATTTCAGTTAAAGACTCCATATGTTGCAA
>CAYTDY010000274.1:0-3440 GCA_964436665.1 uncultured Desulfobacteraceae bacterium | reverse complement strand
GTTCTACAGACAGAAACGTCGCAGAGGTCTAATGTATTTGTTTGATACAGACTGCCTTAGCAACATTCTGAAGAAGGCTCCATCACCTCTGCTGATAAAAAAGTTGGAATCACTGCCAAAAGACTTACAATTTACAACCTCGATAAATGTTTCTGAAATCTATTTTGGTGCTTATCGTTCAAGGAATCAGGAGAAAATCCTAAAAGCCTATGAAGATAAGGTTTTCCCTAATGTGATCATCCTCCCTTTTGATACAGAAAGTGGCAAAATCTATGGCAGGATGAAGGCCCTTTTAGAAAAAAGGGGCCTATCAAAAAGTGAACCTGATCTAAGGATTGCCGCCATAGCTATTCAGCACGATATGATTTTAGTCACAGGAAATAAAAGGCATTTCATGAACATTCCTGGGCTGAATATCGAGGACTGGATTAATTGTGATTAGTCATTATATGTATATACACATTTGCACTTGACATATACACTAAATTATTTTAGCTTGATAGTAGAGGAAATCCCATTTTTTAGACAGGATAGACAGGCCCGCCCTGGCGCGACTTGCATGAAACGTTATGTTTTTGCTTGAACACTTCGGAAACGGCAATCATAAACTCAGCTCTTATAAATCAGGTCTGGGCCAGAGATGTTCAGGATATAAAGAAAATCTTGTTAATCGTGTTAATCCTGTCAAGAAAGTTCCGCCGCAGGAGGCTAAGTTCAATTGAGTCAAAGAGAGGTAAATTATGGAAGAGGTTAATGCCCTTAAGATCAGAAACAATTTAGGTGAAATACTTGACCGGTTGAACGACAAAGGTGAGCCCATTCTTATCAGCAAAGGCAGGAAAATAAGAGCTGTTTTAGTTACTCCTGAACAGTTTGAAAAACGCTTCTTGGATTGGCAGGCTAAGGAGGAGAAAAAGAGGTTCCTTGAGGTTGTTAAGAGGTTGAGAAAGGGGAAGAAGGAAAACCTGAGCAGTATCACTGTATTACGCCAGTTAAGGGGATATAGGGTATGATCTGGATTATTGATGCCTCTGTTGCGGTGAGGTGGTTTATAGAGGAGGAGGCCCATGCTCATGCAGATGAAGTTTTAGAAAAAGTTATTGATAGTCCTGAAAGATTTGCTGTACCTGAACTATTTGCATTTGAGGTCTTTTCTGTTTTACAATTTGTACACCCGAATGGACTTGAGGCTTTTAGAAAAGGAATTATTCCTCTCCTTCAGGGAGGGATATTACGGCAGCCTATGACAGAGGGTCTCGCACTTATAGCAGATAGGTTTGTTAAATTAGGGTTAAGTGGGTATGATGCATGTTATGCTTCCCTTGCCAGAGATTTAAAAGGAATGTGGCTCACTTTCGACAGGAAGGCCCATACCCTGATTCAAAAAGAGAAGGTATCCTGTCTTTTGGGTGAGAAAATGCCAAAAAACTGGCATGGTTAATCAATTTATGAAACTGGGTGATATTTTATAGGATAACAGGTACAGTGCAAGTAAGAATTAACAATAGAACAGAAATTATTTCCAAAGTAACGGATTACATAATTAGCATGGATATCATAATCTTTGCCTATATTTTTGGTTCTTTTGCCAGGGGAGAGGTTTTTTCTGATATAGATATAGGAACCTATTTGAAAAGTGACGTGGATAGGTCACCTCTGGAAATTGAATTTGAAATGGAGGATAAAATTGGAGCTTTAACAGGTTATCCTGTAGACGTTCGAGTCCTAAATAAGGCGCCAACAACATTTGTTTTTCAGGTTATTAAGGATGGGATTCTGATAAAAGATATAAATCCTGATATAAGAAGTGACTTTGAGGGGTTTGTTTTTAAAACGACACATGATTTCCTTAGGTTTCAAAATGAATATTTAAGAGAGATTTACAATGCCCCAGTTTAATCCAGAGAGAGTAAGGAAAATGGTTTCCTCCATGAGGCTTGCTGTCAGGCAGCTCTCTGATTTGAGTGGACTGAAAGAGAATGTTTTCTTGAATGATTCCCACAAGATTGCAAGCGCCAAATATAATTTCATTATCGCGATTGAAGCTGCCATTGATATGGGCAACCATATTATCTCTCAAAATGGCTTCCGTGCCCCGGAAGATTATGCAGATACCTTTACAGTTTTAGGCGAATATGGGGTTGTGGATAAGCAGTTTGTTAATGAATTAAGAAACATGGCCAGGTTCCGAAATAGGTTAGTTCATATTTATTGGGAGGTAGATGACAAACAGGTTTATAAGATAATGCAGTCTAATCTTGGGGATTTCAAGACATTTTTGAATAGTATTTCATCCTCCCTGGGTTTGGATAACATAGGGTCTTCCAAGGTGGATAAAGCATGAGTAATAGTTTATCCTGTCAAAAGATAGCTGAACTGTTACCAAATTCCATAGGTGAGCTTTAGATGTCACGCTTGATGGAAAAAAAATGGCATGAAATGATTGAGGCCTTCTTAAAACTTACACCGGATGAAAGGGTTGCTGAGGCAGAAAGGCGACTGGATGAGACTTTAGAGAGGATGGCCCGAATGTATAAGATTTCTCCAGAAGATGCCTATGAAAAACTTATTAGAAATAGTTACAGAATGCATAGATAACTTTGCAAGAAAAGAGAACACTAACAGGCTTGCAGCTATTATCGGAGGGGAAGCTGTTATTCTACATGGCATACCGAGAACAACATTGGATCTCGATGTTCTGTTTTTTTGTGGACATGGAAGGAATAATATTAGCTATCTTTGTAAATCATTCTCTTCCTTTTTGAAAAAAGAACTGGGAGAATAGTTTGAAGTTAAGGTTTTTGAAGCATCTAAAGATCGCTTTGATCCCCTGAGACATGACCTGATCATAATAACAGATTCAGAAAAACGGTTTAAAAAACTTGATATATTAATAGCAAATTATGAATGGGAACTTGAAGGGTTTAGATCCATGCCTTTACCACATACCGGACCTCTTAATGTATATCCAATGCCTTATCTGGCGGGCATGAAACTTATGGCAGGTAGTACACAAGATGAAGAAGATGTTAGAAACCTCTTTTTGATCATGTCTGATACTGAAAAGGAAAAGGCATGGAAGCTTGCTCGTTTAATAAAGTGGGATAAAAACCTTTCCAGAATCTTAGCTGAAGGACGACGGAGCGGAAAAATCAATGACGAGTAGCGTGTAAAGAATTTTTAAATCAAAATGAATAAAACCGAAATATCAATAATTATCCCTGCATATAATGAAGCTCAAACTATAGGGTATGTCATTCCATAAATAAGGACTCTTTAATAAGACTGTTTGTTGCGTGGGAAATCATGTATCTTGAAAAAACTATTGCAGTAGTTGTTCCTGCATATAATGAATCGAAACTAATAGCTCACACATTAACGACAGTACCCTCGCTTGTGGATACGATTATTGTTGTGGATGATAAAAGTAATGATACTAC
>CAYTDY010000273.1:0-3440 GCA_964436665.1 uncultured Desulfobacteraceae bacterium | reverse complement strand
CCTACCTTGTCACCGAGCATATTGACCGTGCCGCCGGTCTGGCCCTTTTCCCTGCCCGATGCGTCAAGGATCCCACTGTTGGCAACAATCCCCTGGTTACCACCTACAAGCTTAATCACACCATTCTTATTAACTAACGACTTTGCCTCGATAATCCCCTCATTATTCACTACAGAGTTCACCAGATCACGGGCCGTCCTGGCACTGAGGATAACCTCGCCGCCATCTGCACTTATGAGACCCTTATTAGTTATGGTACTTTCCAGGGGCTTTCCATCAAGACCAAGGACCTTATCTTGAATATTTCCATCCACGGCAAAGCCGATAAGATCATTTCCAACAAAATTCAGGGTCACATGCTCGCTGGAGCCAATATACACCTTGCCAAGACTGGCAAGTATGCTCCCTTCATTTTGTACGCCAGGAGAGAGCAGGGACACAAAACCACCTTCAGCAGCCGTGATAACCCCCTGATTGATTATAGAAGAAAGAGATTTTCCTAAATTCTGCGAAAAAGCATAGTTCCCTTTCAGAAAATCTTCATTGGCGATATCGAGTGTGCTTGCCAAAAAGGAGTTAACATTGATTCTTCCGGTAGGGCCCACCATTATTCCATTTGTGTTAATGAGAAATATCCTGCCATTGGCTGAAAGTAGGCCATGGATAGCCGAAGGATCGACACCTATAACACGATTCAATGCAATAGATGCTGCACTCGGCTGAAAGAACCTCACTGCCTCAGGGTGGGCTATGCTAAAACTCTGCCAGTTTATAACGGCCTTGTGCGTCCCCTGATTGATGTTCATATTTTTGGCGTTTGGCTGAGATATATTGGCCTGACCTGAAACTACTTGACCTCCCTGGGGAAGTGCGAAGATGTGAACGGGCAATACCAAGGAATAGGCCATGTAAATCAAGAAAAACGCAGCCCATTTTTTACGAAAAAAATCATTCCTCATTGCCATGCCTCCATTGAAAATGCGCTGAGCGCAGAGTGCATAGCGCATGGCGTTTTTACTCTTTGCCCTATGCTCTTTGTGCTCTATGCGGTTATACCCATTATTATAATTGGGGCAAAGCCCCTAAGTTCACTCTCCTTAGAAAAAATTTAGAGAAGTCATTATATAAAAAAAAGCCTTTTCCTTCTCCTCCTTTGCGGTTTTTTTAGTCGTTGGAAAACCCACATCAAGTTTAAAACTGAAAATATCTTTGTAAAAAAATCTAATGCCACCCCCATAGCCGCTCAGAAATTCTGATCGAGATTCTCCTGGCTCAGGATCCGTATTATAAACAGCACCGTGGTCAAAAAATAGTGCCAATTGCACCATTTGACCAATCTTTTGTCCTTTAATAGTCTTATCACCCAGAAAGGGGGGCGCCAGCATTAGCTCACCCGATACAACATATCCTGAATCTCCCAAAAAGAGGGAGGGCTCATGACCCCTGACCGTGCCATATCCGCCAATGATCGTCTGTTCCATCGGCAAAAGTCTGTCCCCAGTAATCTGGCCAGAGCCCCTTATCATGAAATTTGTGTATCCGTAAATCTGCTGGATTCGAGCCAGATCAATTGAATATCTTTGAAATCTTTTCCTAAAGTTTTCACGGCTTGGAGGAGCTTTTTTATCAGGCTTGACAGTACCACGATACCAACTTAGTGACGCAATATTTTTCCCAAGAAAACGGTCAAGGCTGTCAAAATCTAAGGTTGCGTAGAAATTATTCAATTTATCAACACTTTGCAGGTCATTCATAATATAATTTTCCGAATATTTGTGGTCATAAGCCAAAGTCAGACTCAGGTTCTTATTCCTTTCCTTTAAAAAGGGATGTGAGATTTTAGTACCATAAATCATAGTATTACCTTCCAGTCCCAAGTCCGCCAGTTCCTGTCCCACAGCATAAGTGGCATCCAGATAGCTGAAGGAAAGTTTTGTCCCATAAATATTCACAGGGATAGTCAAATTAGCACTTCCCATTGCAGATTCTTCAGGGTCATTGCCTGTAACACCTCTTAATGCAAGTTTCCACCCCCGCCATGGATCAGTGATCTCAAAATGTGTGCCGTAACGGTCCTCACTTACCAATTCTGATCCGAAGTTGTTATAATCAATGCTCCATTTGACAGCAAATTTGTCTTCAGTATGCAATACAACATCTGCAGTTCCTGGTTTCTCTCCCTTTTTTAAAACAACTCTCGTTTTAGCCGATGGCAGCTCGTCTGTCAGCAAAAGTCCTCTTTCAAGGAGTTCTTCCCGTATAACACCATGTTTCAACTGTGGTTGGAAATACCGCTTTAATACCTCTCCTTTATAATATTTTTCTCCAGAGACCTCGATTTTCCCAGTTCTTCCCTCCGAAATAGCGATCTTTAAAACGCCATCCTTAATCTCCTGCTCCGGCACATAGGCCTTTGCCAATATATAGCCTCTTTCCTGGTAGACCATAGTAATCAAGTCGGCCACTGAGTTCATATCCTCCAATGTTAGATCTCTGTTCTTGAACTCATCAGTCAACTTTTGAAGGGTCTCGTTGTCGATAAGGGTTCCGGCCTTAATGGCTTTATTTAGATCGTCATCCACTTGCTCTAAGAGCTTCTCCAACCATTTGATATGAGCCTGGACATTCTTTTGGGTCCATTTTGGGGCATTTGGGAGGTTATTTTTTTCTACAGCTATCATCTCCACAATTTGTTGTCGTCGGGTTTTCAGTGCATCCACCTCCCGGGTATCCTTGAAAGGTCTAATAAATACAATTTCCTTCACAAACACCTCTTCTGAATCATCCTCGCTATTGCTGGCCTGGGCATTTACCTGGATCACATCCATCCCAAAGAGGAAAACCGTCACTGCAATTACCAATAATATTAAGTTCCCAACATTCCTAAAGCTCACTTGTAACTCCTATAATCCCTCCCAGCACGTTCAAATGGAGGATTCCCTCCTGAACCCCGGGTTAATGGTGACGTTCTGCGTGGCATAGTCTGGTAATCTTCATTAAACCTATAGCCATCCCTTCTGATTCTGATCATTTTGCAACCTCCGGGGGCCAACTATATATACATGGGGCTTCTATAGACCTAATTATTTAGTTTATAAATTTTTAACAACTTATCATCCATTGTTGATTTAGTCAATTCATTATCAGGCATACATTCATTATCAGGCATATGGCATACCAATCCTAGTTCTTCATGGATGAACCTCTTTTACAAATAGATATGCTATTGTGCCCAGTGCAGTTGCAAAAAAGCAGAGACCGAAGGCAAAAGAAAAGGCCTCAGGTGATAATTGTCCTTGGTGGATAGAAAATTTTTCAACAATAATCCCCATCATATGCTGAAAAAAGCCAGCACCTGCCATAGTGAAGAAGTTCACCATACTCATTGCAGTCCCGGCAATGGAATCTGGGAGTAACTCTTTGATATTAGCATACATTAC
>CAYTDY010000272.1:0-3441 GCA_964436665.1 uncultured Desulfobacteraceae bacterium | reverse complement strand
CTATTGTACTTCAATATCGCAAGCATATTGAAACAGAAAATGCATATAGTTTGTTTATTGTTATTAGAGAAACTGCCTTATAGAAATATCAATCCATTTATAATTTTTTGCATAGAAGGATTTGTGAACTGTGTATATAGGCAAACCTAAGTTATGAGACCAACTTCGGGAGGCTCTCCGTCTCAAACATTATTTTTAAAAACAGAGAAATCTTATTAAATCTCCACTGAAAGCGCAAAGCAGAACCTTTTCCATCCAAGAAAAATGTCCCCGCTGCAAAAAAGAAAGTTGCAAAATCATGCTAAGAACATTATTATGACAGTGGTTTTTATTATAAAATTTTTGGAGGTTTTGCACATGAAGAAAGCTGACATTGTTGTGATCGGAGGAAGTGCGGCAGGGCTCACCGCTGCAATTACCGCCCGCAGACATTATCCGGAGAAAAAGATTCTACTCATACGGAAGGAAAAACTTGTCTCTATTCCCTGCGGTATTCCCTATGTATTCGGTACAGTCGGAAGCCCTCAGAACAATCTCATTCCGGACACACCCCTTGAGAAAAACAATGTTGAAATCATGCTCGATGAAGTAACGGAGATCGACCGGGAAGGGAAAAAAGTAATAACCAAAGGCGGGGAAGAAGTCGGGTACGACAAACTCGTAATTGCGACAGGTTCGCTTCCCATGATGCCGCCGATTCCCGGTTTTGACAAAAAAAACGTGTTTCCCGTGTACAAGGATGTTGACCAGCTGACCAAGATGCAGGAAACGGTCAACGCCTCGAAAAAAGTCGTGGTTATCGGCGGAGGGTTCATCGGTGTAGAGGTATCCGACGAAATCAACAAGATCAAAGACGTCCAGGTCACGATTTGTGAGCTCCTGCCCCACTGTTTACAGCTTGCATTCGACCCGGAGTTCTGCTCGGAAGCGGAAAAGGTTTTGCAGGAACGGGGCGTAAATATCATGGCGGATCAGAAGGTTGAAAGTATCGTGGGAAACAGCACTGCTGCAGGGGTAAAACTTGCCGACGGCACGGTCCTGGAAGCGGACATGGTGATCGTGGGCATCGGCACCGTGGCAAACATTGACCTGGCAAAGAAAGCAAACCTGCGTCTGGGCCCCACAGGCTCCATCTGGGTCGATCGCACGATGCGCACAAGTGATGAGCATATCTTCTCCTGCGGTGACTGCGCAGAGAAGTTTTCCTTCTTTGGCGGGAAACCTTCAAAACTGAAGCTTGCCTCCATCGCATCTTCGGAAGCCAGGATCGCCGGAGCGAATCTTTACGGCATCCAGCGGGAAAGTGTGGGCACAATCGGTGTGTTTTCCTCCGCAATCGGGGATCACAGCTTCGCCGTGGCCGGTATGCAGGAGGAGTTCGCCAAACAACAGGGGTACGATGTAATCGCCGGCATGGCGGAAGGGCCAAACCGTCACCCGGGAAAAATGCCCGGCGTGGCAAACCAGCGGGTCAAGCTCGTTTTCGAAAAACGCACAAAAGTGCTCATCGGAGCCCAAATGATGGGAGACAAGGCGGTCGGGGAGCTGATCAATGTTGCCAGCGCCTGCATACAGCACAGAATGAACATTGATGACATCGCATGCTTTCAGATGGGGACGCATCCGGCACTGACCGCATCGCCTGTTGTGTATCAGTACGTGAATGCCGCAGAATCGGCGTTACTTGCCATGTCTTGAGAGGGAGGATATTCATGCATAAGATTTTAATCATAGATGACGATAAGGATTTCCAGGACGCACTACGGCTGGTGCTCGAGGATCACGGTTTCGATGTGATATCTGCATATGACCCGGAGGAAGGCACAGAAAAGGTCCAGTCAGAGAAACCCGATTTGGTGATACTCGATGTATTGATGCCCTCCAATTATGAGGGGTTCGATGTCGCGCGAAAGATCAGAGAAGAGCTCAAGATGAAGGAGCTTCCCATTCTCCTTCTCACCGCGGTTCATACGGAGAAAAAAGTTCCATATCGCTTCGCGCCGCACGAAGAGTATCTTCCTGTTGATTATTTCATGGACAAACCTGTGGAACCAGACGTGCTTTTAGAAAAGGTCAATGAGTTGCTCAATATTGTCGAGTGATCAGCCCGGCTTTGTTGCGCACACAACAACGAAACCTCCATGACCGTAGCCTTCTTTGAACTGCTGGACATGGGTGACTTCATGGAGGTTTCCAAAGATTGTCTGAACCTCTCCGTGCTCATCGAAACCGCACTCATGAAGAAGGGCAAGCACCTCATCCGTTGAGTAAAATGTCGCGTCACGGTAAAAAACATTTTTCTCTTTGTGCTCCTCATAGGTTTTGCCCAGGAGGCTGTTTTTATCGACAAATCCGATGATGAATCTGCCGTTTTTTTTCAATATCCGTTTCGCCTCCTCGAATGACGCCTTTACATCGTCCACAAAGCAAATTGTGGTGACCATGAGCGCAAAGTCAAACTGGGCATCTTCAAAAGGAAGGTGCTCCGCGACCGCGTCGTACACCTGAAGCCCTTGTGTTTGAGCAAGCGCTCGCATCGATTTTGAAGGCTCGACTCCGACGCTTATCCCAAGCGGCTTTGCGAACTTTCCACTCCCAATACCGATTTCTACCCCTTTCGCGTTTATGGGGACAAAGTGGCGAACAGCCTGGAGCTCAGAAAGATAGGCGAAATGGTTTTTATCGAACCACTCCTCATACTGCGTGGAATGCTCATCAAAGGGTTTTGTTCTTGGCATTTGACATACCTGCATTTTTTCGAAAATTCATCGTAGTACCGTATATATGTGTTCCGTCATGCATGAGGTTTGACTGCTGCTCTTTTTCAAAAACAAAGCCAAGCTGAAACAGTGTATCGCTCATGGTGCTGATCTCGTGGTCTTCCATGTGTCTCGGGAATATGGAGACAAGGCCGTTTTTTTTCACCATAGGGCTCACTGATGTGAGAAGCCGCGTTCGTTCTCTTGTTGTGAAATAGTACGAATGAATCACGTCGAAGAAGAGCGCTTCATCCAACGAGTGGCCATTCAAACTGTTTTTCAGATCATCCAGGCACCGGAGGGTCACGATGTTTCGTATTCCCATGTGCGTAGCCTTTTCAGTAAGGCTTTTCAGGCTGAAACGGTCGCGGTCCAGCGCGTACACAACGCCGTCTTTTCCCACAACCTGTGAGGCGGGGATTGAATAGACGCCGTCTCCGCAGCCAAAATCAAGCACCCTGTCTCCCGGCCGCAGGCCGAGGGTTTTGAAGAACTGCGCTCCATCATGCGATAGCCATCGCTGCAGTTCGGCTTGCATACTCCTCCCCTATTTTCTCCCCAATCGATTATTCACTGTGACCGGACGCACAATCCGAAAGAAGCTTTTTAAATCTGTGCAGTGTAATCGTGTGAACATTTATGGGAATTCCCATCCAGTCAGAAAAGTCGAGAATCTCCTCGG
>CAYTDY010000271.1:0-3447 GCA_964436665.1 uncultured Desulfobacteraceae bacterium | reverse complement strand
CGATCTCACCTATATTTTTCATCTGCGAAAAGGGGTAAAGTTCCACAATGGTAGTGAATTTACTGCAGAGGATGTGAAATTCACCTTTGAGAGGATGTTGGATCCAGCGACAAAGTCACCAAGGGCTTCATATTATAAGAATGTGTGCAAAATAGAAACTCCTGATAAATACACCGTCAAATTCATCATGGATAAACCCCTTCCAACATTTTTGAGCAATATCTCATTTACCTTCAATGGTGCCATTGTTTCGAAGGAGGCAGTAGAAAAATATGGATCTCTTCAGTCCCGTGTCGTAGGAACCGGACCCTTCAGGCTAAAAAAATATGAACATGGGGTAAAGGGTGTCTATGAGCGATTTGAGGACTACTGGGATAAGCCAAAACCCTATATTAACGGCTTTGATTTCATCGTGATTAAGGACGAGACCTCTCGGCTCGCTGGGCTGCGAAAAGGTACGCTCGATATTGCTTGGGTCAAGGACGTCCAGCTTGCGGATCTGCTGGCTAAAGAAAAAAATCTGAGGATCGTGGTAGGACTTCCTATAAGACAAGGCTGGTTTTTCTTAAACCACGGTGAATTCCCATTTAACAACCTCAAGCTGAGACAGGCAGTATCTTGTGCCATTAATCGACAAGAAATCATTGATTTGGTATGGATGGGCAAGGGAATGCTATCTTCATGTGTTCCTCCGGGATGTGCTCCCTATGCCTTGTCCCAGAGTAAAATGGCCGAGCTTCCGTTTTATGGACAAGACTATGAGCTTTCAAAGAAGCTGTTGAAAGAGGCCGGATATCCGGATGGTTTTCAATTTACAATCATTACTTCCCCTCACAGTCCGGATTATATCCCCGCATGTGAAATTATGCAGAGACAACTGGCCAAAGTCGGGATCAAAATGAATATCGTTCAAAAGGATTGGGGGATAACCCTGAAAACCTGGCGATCGGGGGATTTCACCTCAATGTATTTTGCAGGCATCTGGTATCCTGATCCAGAGGGCTACTCCTACACACGTTATTATAGCAAGGGAAGTGGAAATTATTTCGGGATTAAGGATAAAAACCTGGACAAGCTTTTTGAGTCTCAACATAGGGAAACAAACCTGCAGGAAAGAGTCAAGATATGGCATCAAATTCAACGGTACCAAGCTAAAATCGTAACCTGCATTTATCCTTATGCAACGGCACAGCGGTACGAGATAGTAAATGAAAGGGTCAAGGGTTATAAATTTTTGTCAAACAACTCTCGAGTCTACCTGAGGAAGCCTGGATTGAGAAGTAACCAACAAGACATAGGTGCCCCGTCTCGTTCATGATACGGACGGGGCATTTATTTGTTCTTACATATCAATGAGAAAATAATCCAATGATAAAGTATATTATTTTTAGATTATTAAGCTTAATTCCTATCTTACTTGGCGTTTCAATTTTAGTCTTTGGCATATTTCATATTATCCCTGGAGATGTTGTGGATATCATGATGGGGGATGAGTTTGCCGCGGACCCAACTGCTATGAAACAGTTGAGGGAAGAGCTGAATCTAGACAAGCCCGTCTACCTCCAATACTGGTATTGGTTGACGGATGCCCTACATGGTGACCTCGGCATCTCCTTCACCTCTGGGAGGCCGGTAATGGAGGATATATTGAGCCGAATCCCTGTAAACATTGAATTGATGGCAATTGCTATTGGGTTCGTGATAGTCATAGGGATTCAACTTGGAATCCTATCCGCCCATAAGCAGTTCTCATTTCTTGACGGTATCGTGAGAGTTGGAGCCATAATGGGATATTCAATACCCAATTTTTGGCTGGCCACCATAGTAGTACTTCTCGGCTCAGCCTACTTTCGATGGTTACCTGTTCTAGAGTATGTTCCCTTTTCGGAGAATCGCCTGGAGAACATCAAGTGCATGGTGATTCCTGGCTTTGTCTTGGGGCTGACAACCCTTTCGTATATTGTCAGGATGACACGTTCCTCGGTCCTGGACACCTTGAGGCAAGATTATGTCAGAACTGCGCGGTCAAAAGGAATGCCAGAAATAGTCGTTCTTTTCGTTCATGTTTTGAAGAATTCTCTGATTCCGGTTATAACTGTGTTGGGAGTTCAGATTGGGGTTCTCATTGGTGGACTGGTGCTCACCGAAGAGGTCTTTGTTTTGCCAGGAGTTGGGCGCTTGATCTTACTCGCCATTGAGCAACGGGATTTTATGATCGTTACCGGATCGATTCTCTTTCTCGCGAGTGTCTTTGTGATTATCAATTTGATTGTGGATATTATATACGCCTTTCTTGATCCGAGAATTACCTACTAAGGCATCCTGAAAATTTGATGGAATTTGTATAGATGAACCATGATTCTGACCAGCATGAAAAACGTGAGCTCTGAAGAAGGGCAAGAGAACATGAACAAAAACAAGGAAAATGAAGAAATATTATCTCCCAGCAAATTGGCGTGGAGGAACTTCAAGAGACACAGACTGGGTATCGTGGGTTGCCTCATGGCGATAATACTCATTTTAGTCTCTGTCTTTGGAAATTTTGTTTATCCCTATGACCCGCTTGAAATGCATCCAAAAGAAGCTTTTCATGCGCCTTGTGCGAAATACTGGTTGGGGACAGATCGTTTTGGAAGAGACCAATTGAGTAGACTCATGTACGGAACGAAAATATCAATGGTGATATCGTTTGGTGCCATAGCAATGGCCATCGTCCTCGGAATTTTTCTTGGACTCATCTCTGGATATTACGGAGGGCTTCTGGACGGTATTATGATGCGGCTACTGGATATTGTTTTTGCCTTCCCCATGCTTTTGTTGGCCCTGATTTTAGTTGCCGTATTGGGACCGAGCCTAGGAAATTTATTAATCGCCATCGGATTTGTTTACCATGCCCGTTTTGCCCGCATCGTTCGCGGCTCCGTGCTTTCTGTGAAGGAAAAGGAATTCATAGAAGGGATTCGATCTGTGGGAGCCAAAGATCTTACGATTATGCTGTTTTTCATTTTGCCCAATGTTCTTTCCCCGGTCATTATTCAGGCGACCTTTAATCTTTCCACCGCCATTATGCTCGAAGCTGCTCTCAGTTTTCTCGGTTTGGGGACCCAGCCACCCATGCCATCCTGGGGGCTCATGTTGAACGATAGCAGAAGATTCATGGAACTCGCTCCCTGGTTGGCAGTTTTCCCTGGACTGGCAATCATTTTTGCGGTTCTGGCCTTTAATTTAGCGGGAGATGCCTTAAGGGACGCTTTGGATCACCGGCTTTCCCAGCGTTAGAAAGAGGGGTAATATTCACATGGATCGGACAGAGAACGGCAGACCGATCCTCAAGGTATCGGGTTTGAAGACCTACTTCTTTACCAGTGAGGGGGTCACCAAGGCCGTAGACGGGGTCAGTTTTGAGATCAGGAAGGGCGAGGTTTTGGGTATTGTGGGTGAGTCTGG
>CAYTDY010000270.1:0-3459 GCA_964436665.1 uncultured Desulfobacteraceae bacterium | reverse complement strand
CTTTGCTGACTGTTTCTCAGCTACAATACCTGTGGCATCTATATCAAGGGTGTAGGCCTTGATCCCATCATATTTCATTCCACGTTTCAGCAACCTTCGGTTTATAAGCCTAAGGCTTATTTACTTTTTCAAGGCCATAGAGACCAGCATTGATACCCATGCTCCGAAGCCAGTCCCCAAAGGCATCTGATGAGGGAATCCTTTCTAAAGGTAAAATCTCCTTTAGCCCCTCATCTGCCCTTATCTGGCGTATGTCTTCCAAGCTCCGACCACCACCGTTGAGCATTAAGATGAGTGGGAAAATGTATTCAGATGGGTTGTATCCAGCACCACTACCAGGCCTGGGTAGATATCTGTCTATTGACTTTAAGAATCCCAGTCCCACTGCAAATTCACCCAGTAATGCCAAACCTGCATGGGGGGTTATCATGTCTCTGGTCATTTCTACCTTGAAAGGAAGTATTGTTTGTCGTATCATTTTCTCACCTCGTTGGTTACGGTTTGATTTGTTTTTGAACACACGTATCTTACCGAATCAACGAGGTTTTTCAACTATTATGATCTAAAAATCAACCTTAATATCGGGATTGGGGTTTAAGGACTGGGGTTTCCTGAATCTTGAGGAAAACCCGTTGCTTCTGGGTGCGCTGCCCATCGAGATGAGTAGGACTATCTCTATTAGAATCGGTCAATCTGCATTAGGCGGGTTTCTTTGAACTCACCTGGCGCCATGAAGCGGAATGGCGTCCTGGTGCACTGGCTGATTAGAGCTTCACCATATATTTTGCTTTTTTTTAATGTCTTAACTTTTATTAATTGTGTAGAGCAGCCCATCATCTTAATGAGCTATAATAACCCCTATTCACGCCATCAATCCATGGATACTCATTTTGTTGTTTATTGTATCTTTGTTTCAGGAATCTTTTGCAAAGGGACTCGTTGATTTTGTACGTAAAGCCATTAATATTTTTATCCTGGTATGGTGTGATTGATATAAACCCAAACTTAACCAGTGCTTCTATACCCTTTCTTGCATTTCTCACATAAGCTGGTACCCCCAAATCTTTGCACATAGTTTTTATTGATGCCTCTTGGCTTTCTTTTTCAATCAGATAAACAAGAAGCATACCAAATCTGCCCTGGAGCCAGAATACAGGGTCTTTGTGGGTTCCAGTACCTCCTTTTGTAGTATATTTTTGATCGTGGTACATTTCATATTCTTCAAAAGGGATAATTCCTCGTCGAAAAAATCTGTCAGGGCGACCGTTATCTAAAATATATTTCCTGCCATTATCTTCAAAGAGGCAGACAAAATGATGCCCTACATCATGATGCCCGTTGGCATTATATCCTCCTTTTTGTAGGCAGTATGCAGTAAAGGCTGCGTGGTCCGTACAATTACCCCTATTTTTATTAAATAACCTCTGGGGATATTCAGTATCGTATTCTGGTTTACCTTTTCTGCTTTTATATATGAATCTCGCTCTCTCATAATAATTCACCAATTCCGGAGCATTGAGCCGATCAGTAGCTATCTCGTAGTCTTTCCATCGATCTTGCTCAGAGAAATCCCATGCCTGGGCCAGGAGCTCTTCAAGGGAGTAATCCAAGGGGTTTATCCCTGGCTTGTTGCCTATCTTGGCCAGCTGGAAGTATTCGATTTCTTGTATCGTAGGTTTACTCCTTGGCTTGCCTCTCTCTAATATCCAGAAGATGGCCTGCAAAGGTACACAGTATTGCCTGGAAGCAGGTTTCCCAATTTCCATAAAATTTGCCAAATTAGCCTTTTCAGGTTCTGTGGCATTTTGAATAAGGTCTATGAATTTAGTTAGGGCCTGAACCTGCCTCTCCCCTATATTACCTTGAAACTCTGGAAGCTTGCCAACCTCTATGGCAACAGCAGGATCTAAGGCATAGATCTGTTTAAATATATGCTCTACAGCTTCTGGAAGCGGCTCTTGAGTTAAGGGTCCGGATTTATCAGCAAGTGGCGGTAATTGGTTCTGTAAAATCGGTACTCTATACAGAGCACTAATGTTTGGGCCTTTTACTGGTGCGGTGGCAGAACAGCCTACTATCAAAGCCACGGTTAATGCATAAAATAAAAACCTACTTCTCCTGAGGGATTTCAACTCTACACTTCCTAATAAATTCATCATGTTAATACCTCCTTTCATATAGGTCGAACGGAATGGGCGGTCAGTTGCGCCTTAAAAAACTTCTCTTGAGTAAAAGGTGTTTAATTAAAACTTCTTTTTGTATACATGACAGTAAGGTTTCTTTTTGTTCTTATCGTAGTAGTCTTGATGGTACTCTTCAGCTTTCCAAAAGGTACTGGCAGGGAGTACTTTTGTTACAACTTGATATCCTTTATCCTTGAGGATATCGATCAACTTATGAGCAATCATTTTCTCATCATCATTATTGAAAAAGATAGCGGATAGATACTGTTCGCCAATATCCGGGCCCTGACCATTAGCTTGTGTTGGATCATGAATCTCAAAGAAAAACTTAACAAGATCCTCATAACTCACTTTGCGTACATCATATATTACTTCCAGAACCTCTAAGTGACCTGTATTTCCATAACTCACATCTTGATAGGAGGGATTTTTAAGAGCACCTCCCATATAACCTGACACTGCAGAAATAACACCCTCCTTATGCTCAAAGAAATACTCTACACCCCAAAAACATCCTCCTGCAAAATAGGCATTTGCGGTGTGAGGGTTGTCTTTCTCCGGTACAAATGTCAATGAGATGGAATTAACACAATATCGAACATTCTTTTCTGTCAATCCTTCTCCCTCAAAAACATGGCCCAAATGTGCTCCACAATTTGCACACAATATCTCGGTTCTTATTCCATCAACATCCTTTTGTCTTCTAATAGCTCCTTTGATTTCATCATCAAAGCTTGGCCATCCACAAGAAGATGCAAACTTATTGTTTGAACTATAAAGCCGTGCATTGCATCGTTTGCAGTGGTAAGAGCCCTTTTCAAAAAAGTCGTTATATTTCCCACTGAATGGCGCCTCTGTACCTTTATAGACAATGACTCTTTCTTCTTCCGGAGAAAGTTTATTATAGGTCCTCTTATCCATAACAGGTCCCTCCGAGCATGAGATTAAGTAAAGAATTATCCCTATTGAAATTAGCATTATTATGTACTTTTGCACGAATTCTCCTTTTCAAACACATAACGATCAAGTCACCTGCCGCTAATGCTAAGACGACAGCCTTGCAAAAGTAAAAAATTCTATTAAAACCACTCACTTAAAAAAATGGCACGCTGTTGGCGGTCAGTTGGAGTGATTTGTTAGTTGGCTTTATTGGATGGAGTAACCCAAAGTTCTCCATTTTCCATCGTTATCTTTGATAACTGACACGGCCTCAACTGCCGACTTCTTATTCTCGAATGACGTTTCATATTGAAATATAAGATATTCACCAACCGAA
>CAYTDY010000269.1:0-3524 GCA_964436665.1 uncultured Desulfobacteraceae bacterium | reverse complement strand
AGTTCTTTTACGATCTCTATACCGCGTTTTAGTGCTTCGCCTTCCATGTTTCGGTAAGGTTTTCGTAGATCACCTACAGGAAGTCCCAGGGCCTTTGCAAGGGATTTTACCGGCACCGGATTTACCAGGGAATAGTGGAAATATAGAAGAGGTAATAATTTCAAATAGGTTTCTCTACAATTTACCGCATCTTCGAAAGACCTCCAAGGCTTAGAAATAGTCGCCATTTCCTGGGGAGCGATGTTTCCGGTCATATTGGCTGTTCCCTGGCCACCAAGAGACATTACTTGCATGATTAAACCCAGCTCAGGAGAGTCACAGCACATTAGGGAAATGTCCTTTTGAGCGGCTGCAACTTGTGCGATTTGACCTGGTCTGGTCATCGCCTCCTTGTCTACGACAATATTGGGATGATCAGCAAGTCTGATGATGGCCTCTGCGGGCAGGTCTGTCCCGACCCTGCCAGGATTATTATAAATTCCAATGGGAATTTCGCTGGTGTCCGCTATCTCCAGAAAATACTGAACAGCGTCTTCCACAGGTGGACAAATATAAGATGGCACAGTCACAATAGCCCCATCGGCACCTTCTTTTGCGGCATAACGTACCATGTTCATCGTTTCCTGGGATGTATTACCCGTACAGCCATAAAAAAGTAGAGAATCAGTTTTCTTAAATTTCACAGTTTCTGAAATGATTTTTTGCCTTTCCTCCTTAGAAAGCATAGAAACCTCACCTGTTGAGCCCATAATCAACAAGGCGCTCGTCCCATTGGTCGCTTGGAAATCTATTAAAGTTCGAAATCCATCGAAATCAACCGTACCATCACGATTAAATGGTGTGATCAACGCAACGAATGAGCCCTCAATCTTTAGTCTTTCCATGACCCCTTTAAGGTAAAATTTTTCTTTGATTTTTCCTCAGTAAAGCGCAAAAATGAGCAGTTGACAAGAAAAAAAGGATTCAATCCTCCCAGCATATCATGTGGCTGTTCCATCCTTGACACATCCCATCTCTTTCCTATATCCTGAACTTAGGGGCTTCGCCCCAACTGGAATATTGGAATTATGGAATAATGGGTTATGGGAAAATGGAACAATGGGGTGAATTTGTTTTGGACAAGGTGAACGATTGGCAAAATTCCTCTTGACAGGGAGGCTAATGAATGAGTAGCTTCCTTATTCAAACCAACATTCCAATATTCCACCATTCCATTATTCCGTTTGGCCTACAGGAAACATCTTCCATTAGAAATGCTGTTATTCCAATAAGTTGTAGAAATTCCGATACATTTGATCTTACTTCATTCAAGGGTTTTGGCATCAATAAAATCGGGTTAAATGAGATCATCGTACCTCATGAGAAAGCCCCAATCCAAATCTTGAAATGTAGAATCTTTTTTCTATGATTAATGGAGCCACAAGTTGCTGGTGATCAGGGGTAAACACGGAAAGATGAGACTATCTCAAGTAACTTTGCCTTTAGGGGTAATCATATCTATCTTCTTCAAACCATAATAAAAATCTTCTTGGAAATCTATATGATAAATTACTAATAATAAGATTGATGGTTTCGTAAAAAGTCGACATTGATGTCATTGCGAGCGAAGCGAAGCAATCTCCTTCAATGTAAGTACTTGAATTTACGAGATTGCTTTGTCGCTCCGCTCCTCGCAATGACAGGTGAAAAGACTTTTTACGAGTTCATCAAGATTAATAGACCTGAATGTTTTATGAAGATGAAGATTGCCAGTTTTAATAGCAACGGAATAAGGGCCCGCCTTTCTATTGTCAAAGACTGGTTAGAAAGGGAAAGGCCAGATGTATTGTGCATACAGGAAACAAAGGTACAGGACAAGGATTTTCCCAGGGAGACATTTGAAGATTTAGCTTACTCCTGCACCTTTCGAGGACAAAAGTCTTATAATGGTGTTGCTGTCCTGAGCAAGACCCCGCCAACAAAGGCATCCTTTGGTTTTGGTGATGGAGATGTTAATGAGGAGCCAAGGATCGTGACTGCTTATATCAGGGATATACCCATTGTAAACACCTATGTGCCCCAGGGAACCTCACCCGAATCGGAGAGATTTCAATACAAGCTGGATTGGTTTCAACGTCTCCACGATTATTTCTCAGAATATTTTCAACCGAGTGAACCCCTGCTATGGGTTGGGGATTTTAATGTAGCCCCGGAGCCAATAGATGTCTATGACCCTGAAGGGCTTTCAGGGGGTATCGGATTTCATCCTGACGAACACAAGGCCCTCTCGGCTGTTAAGGCATGGGGCTTTGTTGATGTATTTCGCATGCATAACCCTCATGGCAAGGCGTACACCTTCTGGGACTACAGGATCCCACATTCAGTGGGCCGCGGCCTTGGATGGAGGGTCGATCATATCTGGGCCACGGAATGCCTGGCTCAAAAATCGAGGGGGTCGTGGATCGATGTTGCCCCAAGGCGATTGGAAAAGCCTTCGGACCACACCTTTATTGTGGCTGAATTTGAGATATAGGATATGAGTTGATCGTTTTA
This sequence comes from uncultured Desulfobacteraceae bacterium, assembly GCA_964436665.1. Lineage (GTDB taxonomy): Bacteria > Desulfobacterota > DSM-4660 > Desulfatiglandales > B25-G16 > CAYTDY01. Next base: position 992 of record CAYTDY010000269.1, on the reverse strand, counting down.
AACATGCTCCTGTAAATAGCATTAATCCCCGGCCTTGGTGACTGGCTCAAATTCATAGTTTCTTATGTAGTCATAGAAATATAAAACCCTCTTGGAATCACTGGGATAAAATAAAAATTGTTCCACATCCTTGGCCAAGTCTTTAAAATTAAAGTTACTACATTTGGCTAAAAGCTTACTTTTCAAATCTGCCATATTCTTAATTTTTAATTTTAACTCCAAATAACCAGGATCAGGCTCTGTTTTACCAAAGAGAAATACTGCATCATAAAAGTCTCTGCCCATTGCGCGCTTACGTTTGAAAACAGCATATATTTTCTGAGCCAATAAGATGTCCATTGGAACAACATTTATCCGCAAGAATACGTCAAATTTATTGATAATAACCTTCTCCGGTGAATATGTATATCCCTGCGGTTCCGTATCAATTTCAATGAGTAATTTTTCATCCTTGTGCCTGGAAAGCCCATTTTCAAAAAGGATATCCGGAATCCTAATATAACAGCGATATGCGCCCTTAAAGACATTTTTAATCTCTGCTTTATATCCTTCTAACTGTAACCTTTTCTGAATTGAATTGGCCAACTGCTCAAATTCTTTCTTATTCAAGCCAAGATTATCAAAGTCCAAATCTTCGGAGAATCTTGTGTTTCCGTGGATAATATGGATAGCTGTACCACCCATAAGAGATAGCCTTTCGCCAAACTTTGAATCAAAGACTATCTCTAAGATCTTGTATTGTAAGTATTCCTGCAAAAGATTTCTTTTAAACGCCCGTAAATATTCAGGATAAAAGATTTCTATCTGTTCTATATCAAGCATTTTTTATGAACTCCAAAAAAGATTTTACTCTTTTAGTCAGTGTCTTCTTTGCAAACCTATCAAGAAACCGATAGAGCCTTTCTTTATTAACTTGTTTTAAAAATATATCCTTATTTATACGGAGACTGGCAAAATCAGACTCTCTTTTTATATGAGGATTGAGATAAAAG
>CAYTDY010000268.1:0-3532 GCA_964436665.1 uncultured Desulfobacteraceae bacterium | reverse complement strand
GATTAGGTTTTTTAACAGAGATTCCATTAAAAGGGCTTTATAAGGACATAGAAAAGCTTATCACTGGAGAGATAGCTACTGAATCTAGACTTATGTTGCAGGCCAGCATATTAAGAGATAATGAAGAAAAATGTCGTTTTTCAGTCTTAAATGATGTAGTTATTAACAAAGGTGCATTGGCCAGAATCATTGATCTTAGGGTATCAATTGATGGTCGTTTTCTGACTACCTTTAAGGCAGATGGGCTAATAATATCCTCTCCTACAGGCTCAACAGGTTATAACCTTTCTGCTGGTGGCCCGATACTCTACCCGGATTTGGAGGCATTGGTATTGACTCCAATCTGCCCATTTACATTGACCCATAGGCCTATTATCCTGCCTGTTAAATCAGTGATAGAGATTGAAATGGGAGAGAATAGCGAGGAAGTAACACTTACATTTGATGGCCAGGTTGGATTCGATCTTATGGATAATGACAGGGTTATTATCTCCAAGTCAGATAAAAAACTGAAACTAATTAAATCCCCTGGTCAGGACTATTTTGATATTTTAAGGACAAAACTTAAATGGGGTGAATCATCTCAAAACAATGCAAACCAGTAAGCATATTTTGTGTATAGATATGAGGGAAATATGTTATTTGCAGTGGATAATAGAATCCTATGATGGGATGGCTTCTATGAGAACCATTAACCCAGTAAATGGTGAGGTTGAAATCTCTATATCTCCAGGGTGCAAGGAAGATATCTTTTTACTTATAAAATATCTAAAAGAAGAGGAGAGCATTTATGTTAAGGAAAAATTTTATTGATAGGATTGTTAACACTTCTGCGATTATAATCATCGCATTTTTTATTATAGGGATGGGTACTTTAGGAGAAAGAGAGCCTACAAAAATCCCTGAGCCTGACGAGGATATATCAGCTACAATAATTGACCAGTGTGATGTTTCCTCAGATATAACCCTTTTTAGTCTCGAGGGACAGACCTTTATCTCAGGCAGACACGGAGAGGCCACAGTTTCTATACCCTTTGATAATATCCAAGAAATAGATTTCTATGCAAAAGGTAGTGATATCTTTGCAATGGTGAGCATGCAAAAAGGCCCACAAGTTGAGTTAAAAACGGACAAAGACCGTATATTTTATGGTCAACTTCCTTACGGCCTTTTTTCTATAAAAATAGGAGATGTTAAAAAAATTATCATTAAGGGTCTGACAAAGCAGGAGTGATAAGTTGAACCGGTTTTTTCATATAAAAACCTTCGGCTGCCAAATGAATAAGCATGATTCTGACTTCATCAGCCAGATACTTATTAATAAAGGTTATAAACAAACAGCGAGCATTGATGATGCTCACATTATCTTGATTAATACCTGCGCAGTCAGAAAGAAGGCTGAAGAAAAGGCATTAACCCTTATTGGTCGCCTGGCTACCTTAAAGAAAAAAAAACCAGATATGATAACTGGCATCATCGGGTGTGTAGCACAGGAAAGGGGAGGGGATCTCTTAAAACGCTTCCCCTGTCTTGATTTAATTTCAGGCCCAAGAAATATTTATCACATAGATGAATTTCTCTATCAAATCGAAAAAGAAAAGAAACGGATCATCTCCCTTGATTTGGCCTGTAAACCTACCTCATTTCCTAAATATAACGGCAACTTAAAAGGAAGAGTTAAAAGTTTTTTAAAAATTATGGAGGGATGTGATAATTTTTGTTCCTACTGTATTGTTCCTTTTGTCAGGGGCAGGGAGATAAGCCTACAAGCAAAAGAAATTATTGATGAAGCTGAATATTTAGTTAGTCAAGGAATAAAGGAAATCACCCTTATAGGACAAAATGTAAACTCCTATAATGTAAAAAATAGGGCCTTGCCGACATTTTCTGGTCTGCTCAAGAAGTTGGTTAGAATAGTAGGACTGAAAAGGCTTCGCTTTATAACTTCTCATCCCAAGGATATATCTGATGAACTAATAGCTTCTTTTGTCGAATTAAAAAGCCTTTGTCCCCACATTCACCTTCCAGTTCAATCAGGTTCAGATAATATACTTAAACTTATGAACCGTGGATACACAAGAGATAAATATATTAGTTTGATAGAACGCCTGAAAAAAGTAAGGCCTGATATAATAATTACAAGCGATATGATTGTTGGTTTTCCGGGTGAGACAGAAAAAGATTTTAAAGACAGCCTAAGTTTAATAGATGAGATAGAGTTTGATAATGTTTTTTCTTTTAAGTATTCTGAAAGGCCAGAAACCATGGCATTACAGTTGCCAGGAAAAATAGGGGAGAAAGAAAAACAGAGACGATTGTCCATATTACAGGAGATACAAAGAGAAATAACCTTATCGAAAAATAAGTTTCATGAAGGAACAATTCAAGAAATTCTGGTAGAAGGTCCTGGCAAAAGAGGAGATGGCCAGCTAACAGGGAGAACCTTGGGAAATAAAGTGGTCAATTTTTCTGCAAGAACTGATCTCAAGGGACAATTGGTTAAAGTAAAGATAGTTAAAGGATTTCAGAACTCATTACTTGGTGAGTTGGTTGACAGATAAAATTAGAAAAACTTTTGGATTATTTTAATATGGAACAAGAAATCGATTACAAGAAAGAAAATCTCTTGGTTGTTGATGATGAGATAGATGTAGGGAATGTTGTGAAAGAGTTACTATCAAATTTAGGATTTAATGCTTATTCAGTTACCAGTGGAAAAAGTGCCTTAAAGGAAATTAGAAATAGAGATTATACCTTTTTAATTACTGATATAAATATGCCAGAACTTAATGGTATTGAACTAATAAAGATTGTTAAGAGAGAAATTCCTTATATAAATGTAATTGCCATGACCGGTTACGATAAAAACTATACTTATATTGATGTTATTAATGAAGGGGCAAATGATTTTATTATTAAACCATTTGAGATCGATGAGTTGGAGGCCAAGATCAAGAGGATCTTAATAGAGAGACATATTAAAGATGAATTTGCCAGGTTATCAATAACTGATAATCTCACTGGTCTTTTTAATCAGCGACATTTTTATAATAAGCTAAATGAAGAGGCAGATAGGGCAAACCGCCAGGAACATGCTTTATCTTTAATCCTTTTGGATCTTGATAAATTTAAATATTATAACGATAAACATGGTCATCTTGCTGGCGATGATGCCCTTGTTAATAGTGGAAAGATAATTCTTTCAAACATCAGGGAGAATGTTGATACAGCTTTTAGATATGGAGGTGATGAGTTTGCAGTTATTCTTTTTGTGTCTAATTAAATTATTTGTCTAAATACAAGTGAGAGGATTAAAAGAGGATTTGAAAAAAATGGTGTAGTAACAGCAAGTGTAGGATTTGCAACATACTCAAAGGAAATGAAAATTAAGGATTTGATTGAAGCGGCTGATAAAGATCTTTATAAGGAAAAAAATGAGAGCGAGAGGTAGAAATTTAAAAAAATATGATGTCTGATAATATATATTATGTAAACTTATAATAAAAAGTTGACTTTTTGCTTTTTCTATATC